>JAFZPY010000033.1 GCA_017552475.1 Bacteroidales bacterium
CCCAGACCTGTAGCTCGGCTGAGAAGTTTGCCACGAGCTTGTCGGTGTTGTAGATCGTGCCGGGACGTTCCAGATCCGCGATGGGGTTGTACTGCTCGTTGTATATGGCGCCGTCAGCGATGGTGTAGTAGCGTCCGTCCTTGCTGCGGATGGCATAGGGGAAGCCTTCGCGGTATAGGGTTTTGTATTGCTCGACGGTGGCGTCATCGGCGAAGATGGTTTCAATGGGGGACATGCCTATTGCGGAGCCGAGGGGAGAGCCGAATTCGCTGTTGGTGGAGATACCGGCGGCCTTGATGTGGGCGTAAGATGCGGTGGACCTGGCCGTGAGCTTGTTGAGCCAGTTCCTCTTGGCGCTTTCGTCAAATATGGTGAAACCGAGGTTTTCGCGGAGGGTGAAGCGGTCGTAGAAAGCGCGGCCGTAGCTGCCTCCGATGATACCTTTGCGGCTGAGCCAGCCTGCGGATACTGTGTAGTCGGAGCGCTCGGTACCGCCGCTGACTGAAAGGTCGTGTTTGATGACCGGAGCGTTCCTGTCAAAGATGGCATCCACCCAGTCGGTGCCTTCCCCGAAGGCGTAGGGATTGTCGTAGATGGGAGCCATGCCGGAATTCAGGGCGCCTTCGTTCATCATGACGGCATATTCGGTGGCGTTGAGGACGGATGGTTTGCGCCACGCGTTCTGGAGACCGTATGAGAAGTCATAGGAGACTTTCGCCCTGCCGGCCTGGCCTTTCCTCGTGGTGACGAGTATGACTCCGTTGGCCGCACGGGCTCCGTAGACTGCACCCGAAGCTGCGTCCTTGAGGACTTCAATTCGCTCAATGTCGTTGGGGTTGAGGTAGTCTATACCATCGGTAGGCATGCCGTCGATGATATAAAGAGGTGCGGAGCTGTTGATCGAACCGACACCGCGCACCCTTACCTGGGAGCTGGCGTCAGGAGCACCGGAGACCTGTGTTACGACGACTCCGGAGGTCATGCCCTGCAGCATGTTGTCCACACGGGTCTTGGGCTGGATCTTGAGATCTTCCGATGTTATGCTGGAGATGGCAGCGGTCACGACGCTCTTTTTCTGTATGCCGTATCCGATGACTACCGTCTCTTCAAGCATTTCATTATCATCCAACAGGACGATGGTCAGTTCGGCATTGCCGGTAATGTCGATTTGCTGTGCCTTGTAGCCGATGCTGGTCACTTCTATCACGCTACCTGCGGGCAGAGACAGGGAGAATTCTCCGTCAATTCCCGTGGCGGTACCGTTGAGGGTACCTTTTTCCACTACGAAAGCACCTACGACGGGCTGGGCGCTTTCGTCAGTGACGATACCTTTTACAGTAACGTTCTGTGCGAGCGCGACCAGACTCATTCCCGAAAGAATGATCAGGGTAAGGAATTTTTTCATACGCTTATGTGTGTGTTTGTGTACATGATGGTTATCAGTAGTTGGTGTGTCAACTATCTTCAAAATTAGCCGATGAAGAGATGCGGAGCCGGACATGAATTCCAAAAAGTAGTGGAATTGGCGCGGCTTCGGGAGGCTTATGTGTTGATAATGAAAGGTTTGGCCTTGATGGCGGTGACGTCAAAAAGTAGTGCCGATGGAACGTACTTTTTCCTCGAAAACACTGCGGTCGACGATTGAGGAGTTCCTGACTTTGACTTTGTAATTGTAGATAGTGCTGAGCGAGTAGTGCAGCAGTGATGCTATCTTTGATGAGTCGTCAATGCCGAGGCGGATCAGTGCGAATATTCTTAGTTCAGTGTTGAGCAGTTCTCCCTTTTTCAGGGTGATCCTGGCGGATTCGTTGAGAAGTGCGTTGAATTCTTCGACGAAATCGGGGTAGAGTGTGAGGAATGTAGTGTCGAACGTACGGTAGAAGTTGTCCAGTTCGTCGTCAACTTTCGTGGAAATTGAAAGCTCTTTCAGGAGTTCTTCCGATTTGCCCTGTTTGAGCATTTTGCGTACGTTGTTGTCGTAGGAGCGCATCTTGTCGATGTTTTCCGACAGGATGGTGAGGAACTGGCCGATGTATTCTTCCTTGATGCGGTTGGCTTCGGAGATTTCGGCGTTGAGACGGGAGAGTTTGCGGTTGGACTCGGCGAACTGTCTGTTGATCTCGCTGAGTTCCTTCCTGGTGTGTGTGAGTTTGCGGTTGTGTTTGACCATGAACCAGATGGCCGCGATGAGCGCCGCTGTGAGAAGTGCCAGGAAAAGTGCGGCGGTGGCGAGCTGGCGTCTGTTTGAGGCCTGGCGCGCTTCGTAGGCGGTCTCGACGTCCATGAAGAATTGGGAGATCTGCCACGGACGGAGTTTGGCGTTGTAGAATATAGCGTCCTGCTGGCAGTATTTGAGGTACCTGAACGCCCTTTCCACGTCGGTGTGCATGATGTCCTGCACTATTGTGGTGAGGGCGGCGTAGTCTTTGACGGCGTTGATGATGTCGCCTTCCGCCGAGCGTATAAGCCATTGGAGCCTTCCATCACCGTCGCCGAGCATTTCGCAGACCCTGGCCTGGTTGTAGGCGTTGATGGCATATTCGTGCGAGGACGGGTCGAGTGATGCGAGGATGAGGCGGTTGAGACTGTCGGCTTTGTGCCATTCCCCAGCGGAGAATAGTTCGCCGAACCGGACTTTGCGCCATTCGTGACTGCCCGGAGTGATGGTGTCAAGGATAAGTCTGCGGTAGTGGCCGGAGGAGGGGATGTTGAATCTACCGGTCATGTCGGAGTTGCCCTCCAGCTCTTCCGTGAAGCGCAGCATGACCTGGAGGTATTCGACTTCAAGAGAGGGGTCGAGGGATGTGCTGTCGATGCTTTCACGAAGGGAGTGGTATGCTTCGAAGAAGTGTCCTGATGTGGTGTAGATCAGTCCGAGGAATATGGTGCAGCGATCCCGGGAGACCTTGTCACCCTTTGCGGAGGCAATCACCTGGCAGCGGCGTATATAGTTGAGGGTGGAGTCGTATTGGTATGGTTGGTATTCCCTGGCAAGACGGTAGCAGATTTCGAAGTCCTGACGGCCGTGGCCGGATGGGACAAGGAGCTTTTTCAGGGCTTCGATGCTGTTCTCTTTGCGTGAAACATAGGAATCACGGGTCGCGATGTATTGGTCAAGACTCTTGAATGATGAGTCAAGGCTTCCGGACACGCCGAATGAACAGAGAATCATGATCACTGCAGTGAATGCGGGAAATATGGTCATCAGTCGTGTCATTATGCGGTCGTGTATATGACAAATATACATCAATTTCCTCCATGATGCAAAAAAGACCGGACATATACTTAGCTGCGTGGCTCGGTATATGTCCGGTGGATATTTGATTGTCGGAAGGATTAGAACGGCATGTCTTCCGTGTCGGCGGGCATGTCGTCAAGGCCCGGTGCCGGCGGCATGCCGGAGGGAGCTGATGCTCCAGTTCCGGATGTGATGCGCCATATACGGAGGTCGTTGAACCAGCGGCCGTTGTATTCGCGGCCTCTGATATTGAACGATACCTTGACAGTGTCACCGACCTTGTGAGTGGAGAGTTCCTGCACCTTGTCGCGGCCCCAGGCCGAGAAGCATACGGATGTAGGGAAGCTTCCGTCCATATATTCGATCACAAAATCCTGCCTCGCCCATTCACCTCTCGCTGAGGTACCTGATTGGGCGGGAAGAATAGCCGTGATTTTACCTTCCAGTTCGAGTGCTGCCATGATTATTTGCGCTTCTTGGTGTCCTTGGGCTCCTCTTTGGGTACGAAAGGATGAACTTCCTTGAGCTCAACCTCGAAGATGAGGGTAGAGTTGGGATCGATGCCCTGGGTGCCGCGGGTGCCGTAAGCGAGGTCGGCGGGGATGTAGAGCTCTGCCTTGCCGCCTTCACCGATGAGCTGCATGCCCTCGGTCCAGCCCTTGATCACTCTGTTGAGGGTGAATCTGGCGTTTTCATTCTCGTCGAATACGGTGCCGTCAAGAAGGGTGCCTTTGTATTTTACGACCACGGTGTCGGTCTCTGCGGGGTGAACCTCGCTGCCGGCCTCGATGATCTTGTACTGGAGACCGCTTTCAGACTCCTGAACACCCTCTTTGGTCTTGTTTTCCTCGAGGAACTTCTTGCCTTTTGCGAGGTTGACTTCGAGCTTGTAGTCGTTGCGCTTCTGGAGATAGTCGTTGATGATCTGGTTCATGGTCTCGGGGTTGATCTTGAACTGCTCGGTGAAAGCTGAATCCTGAGGCTCGCCTTCAGCGTTGATGAAGTCCTTCATGCCCTTGACTACTTCGGAGAGGTTGAGGTCGCCGAAGTTGTAGCCCTTGATGGTAGAACCGAAGTTGATACCGAGGAGGTAGCTTACGGAGTCAACCTGTCCCTTGGAGGGAAGAAGGTTCTTGTACTCAGGGTCTACTTTCTCTTTTTTCACGCCGTCGCCACAAGATGAAAGGGTAAGGGCGGCTACGGCTGCGATGCTGATTAATTTGAAGAGTTTCATGATATTTTGTTGTTTATGTTGTTTCGTGTCATACAAAATACAAATATCGCAATTATTTTGTAAAAACGTTCCGCCGGCCCGAAAAATCGCAAATCCCCATAAAATAAATTTTGTCAATTCCGAATTATAACCTAAATTTATTGCAAATTCGATAAAACTATGCCCATTGACCACGAACTATTGCATTCAAAGTTAAAGGAATTCTTCGGTTTCGACTCTTTCAAGGGTGAGCAGGAAAAAATCATATCGCATCTGATTTCGGGCAAAGATGCATTCGTCCTCATGCCTACCGGCGGAGGCAAGTCTCTCTGCTACCAGCTGCCAGCCCTTGTCATGGACGGGACCGCAATAGTTATATCGCCCCTTATCGCCCTCATGAAGAACCAGGTCGATGCCATCCGCGGCTTCGTCTCCGGCAACGAGGGTATAGCCCATTTCCTCAATTCCTCTCTCTCACGAGCCCAGATCGCCGATGTCCGTGCCGACCTCCTCGCCGGTGTGACCAAGCTCCTGTATGTTGCGCCGGAGTCACTCACAAAAGAAGAAAACATCGCTATGCTTAAGGAGATAAATATCTCCTTCTACGCCATCGACGAGGCTCACTGTATCTCCGAGTGGGGCCATGATTTCCGCCCCGAATACCGCAAGATACGCTCCATCATAGAAGACATCCACCTCGCCCCCATAATCGCCCTGACCGCCACCGCCACTCCCAAGGTCCAGAGCGACATCATCAAAAACCTGCGGATCAACGACGCCACCGTCTTCAAGTCCTCTTTCAACAGACCAAACCTCTACTACGAGATCCGTGACAAAGTCGACACCGAAAAGGACATCATCCGCTTCATACGCCAGAATCCCGACAAATCCGGCATCATATACTGCCTGAGCCGCAAAAAAGTCGAAGAACTCGCCCACCTGCTCTCAATCAACGGCATAAAAGCGCTGCCGTACCATGCAGGCCTCGATGCTAAGACCAGGGCCGAGAACCAGGACCTTTTCCTTATGGAAGAGATAGACGTCATCGTCGCTACTATCGCATTCGGCATGGGCATCGACAAGCCCGACGTCCGCTTCGTCATCCACTACGACATTCCCAAGAGCCTCGAGGGCTACTATCAGGAGACCGGCCGTGCAGGCCGTGACGGCAGGGAAGGCCAATGCATCACCTACTACAGCTACAAGGACATCCAGAAGCTGGAAAAATTCATGCAGGGCAAGCCTGTCGCCGAGCAGGAAATAGGCAAACAGCTCCTCGGCGAGACAGTGGCCTACGCTGAATCCAACCAGTGCCGCCGCAAGCTCCTTCTCAACTACTTCGGCGAAGACTATCCCGAAGAAAACTGCGGATGCTGTGACAACTGCCTGCATCCCAAGGCTCACTTTGACGGCCGCGAGGACATGTGCCTTGTCATCGAGCTCATCAACTCTCTGCCCGAGCGCTTTAAAATCGAACATCTCGCCAACATCCTTTCAGGGGAGACCAATTCCATAATCAAATCCTACCGTCACGACACCCTCGAACTGTTCGGCGCCGGCTCGTCCCACACCGTACACTACTGGTGCGCCGTGATCCATCAAGGCCTTATCCGTCACCTTCTGGACAAGGATATCGAGACATACGGCCTCATCTCGGTGACCGATGAGGGCCAGGCATTCTTCAAAGAACCCTACGAGCTTCTTCTTGTCGAAGACCGCACCTTTGCCGAAGGGGACGACGACGATGAGGATTTCGACGTCCCCGTGTCCGGCCAGGGCGGCGGAGGCGGAGATCCCGAGCTTCTCTCCATGCTCAAAGACCTCCGCAAGGACATCTCCCGCAAGCTCGGACTCCAGCCGTGGATTATCTTCGGCGACCCCTCGCTGGAAGATATGTCGCTCCTATATCCCGTCACATTCGACGAACTCCGCAACTGCCAGGGAGTGGGTGAGGGCAAGGCACACAAATACGGCAAGCCGTTCATCGAACTCATAGCCCGCTACGTCGAAGAGCGCGACATCACGCGCCCCGATGATTTCGTCGTCAAGACGGTGGCCAACAAGTCGGCCAACAAGGTGTTCATCATCCAGAGCGTAGACCGCAGGATGAACCTTGAAGACATAGCCTCCGCACGTGGACTGGATATGGATACCCTCCTCGGTGAGCTTGAGGTGATAGTCGCCGCCGGTACCAAACTGGACCTGAATTACTACATTGAGGACAACATCGACGAGGATGTCATCGATGAGATTTACGATTATTTCAAGGAAGACGCCTTGTCCGACTCCGTGTCCGATGCCATGGCCGCTCTTGGAGGCGATTACACCGAGACAGAGATACGTCTCGTGCGCCTCAAATTCCTATGTGAAGTAGCCAACTAGATCGTCTCCATCACCAGCCTGCGCTGCTCGAAATGTGCCAGATACCTGAATCCGGCATCTTTTACCATTGCCGCGAACTTTTCGAAATCCGTCCCGACTCTCCCCGGCTCGTGTGAGTCGGAGCCCAGGCTGACAGCCTCTCCTCCGAGTTCGCGGAACCTTTTCAAAACATCGGAATCCAGGATGGTGCCCCGGTCCAGGCTGTAGCTCTTTGTGTTGATTTCCAGGGCTTTGCCGTTTTCTGCCAGATACTTGAACATGGCATCGAATATGTCAGGGAAATCCCGGTACATGATGCTCGCTTCGGGATAAGACGCATATCTTGCAATATAGTCATAATGCCCCATTATGTCGAAATCTCCGAGCCACGTCATCTCCTCATACAGACACTCGAGATAGCGTCCGTAAGACTCCTTGAAGGTCTTGCCCTTGTAGTAATACTCCGGCCCCATCCATGGATCGTGACCGTCAAGATAGTGTACAGAAGCGATCACCTCGTCGAAGCGGTGGCTGGCCAGATGTTCACGTATTTTGTCCCTTGACTCAATGTTCAATCCCACCTCGATGCCCTTGAACAGCCGGATGCGACCCTGCATCTTCTCTTTTACCTTGTCAATTTCCGCCTGCTGGGCATCCACATCGAATACTTCGCAGACAACAGGCTCCATTTCGGCCTTGATTTCAGGCACGGTGAAGTCGCAGTGATCAGTGAAGCACAATCCGCCGAGGCCTTTGCTTGCGGCCGCTGACGCTGCTGTCTCCACTGAGGTGTGTTCTCCGTCGAAGGAGAACTCGGAATGGTTGTGATTGTCGTAGAACATAAGTCAGCTTCTTGGTGACAGACTGCGAAATTACTGAAAAAATCGCTAATTTTGCAGGTTGACTGAAAATGAATTGGAAACATGTTCACAATAGACTATAAAAACGGCTGGTCTGGTGTACTTAAGGCAGTAATCTGCCTTATACTCGGACTTGTGATAATATTCGGACGGGGCGGTGATTCCTTCCTGGCACTTCTGCTCGGCGTCGTGCTGACATACTATGGCATCACCCGGCTTTTGTCCTCAATAAGTATCCGCCAGAAGGCGAAACAATACGACATCAAGTTCGATAAGACCTCAGGGACCCGTAATGAATCAATGAAAATCAATAAAGACTACATCGACTCCGCCCGTGAAGTGGATTACGAGAAGGAATAGACCATGATTCCCCAGGAGACAGTTGCACGCATACTCGACACCGCACAGATAGTTGAGGTCGTCAATGACTTCGTGACGCTCAAGCGCCGCGGAAGCGACTATGTGGCCTGCTGTCCCTTCCACAACGAGAAGACCCCGTCATTCCATGTCTCCCCGTCGAGGGGTATTTATAAATGCTTCGGCTGCGGCAAGGCCGGCTCCGCCGTGGGCTTTGTCATGGAATACGAACACCTCAGCTATGTCGAAGCTCTCCGCTATCTCGCCAAAAAATACAACATCGAGATAGTCGAAAAAGAAGAATCCGCCGAAGAGATTGCCGCCCGCCAGCGCAATGAATCCCTCATGCTCGTCTCTGAGTTCGCGGGCAAGTTCTTCGTTGACAGCCTCAAGACCACCGAGGGCCACAGCATCGGCTACGCGTATTTCCGTTCCCGCGGCCTTGAAGATGCTACCATTGAGAAATACGGGCTTGGCTGGGCTCCACGCAGCCGCCATGCCCTCACAGATGCCGCCCGCAAGGAAGGCTATAAAAACGAATACCTCGTCGAAACAGGCCTTTGCGCCCAGCACGACGACGGCTCCATCCACGACCGCTTCTACGACCGCGTCATCTTCCCCATCCACTCCGTCAGCGGACGCGTCATCGCTTTCGGCGGCCGCACCCTCCTTCAGGACAAGACCGTAGCCAAATACGTCAACTCCAAGGAATCCGAAATCTACGTCAAGAGCCGCTCCCTCTACGGCATCTGGTTTGCCAAAAACGAAATAGCCCGCAAGGACCGCTGCTATCTCGTCGAAGGCTACCTCGACGTCCTCTCGATGCACCAGCTCGGTATCACCAACGTCGTCGCATCCAGCGGTACAGCCCTCACAATCGAGCAGATCCGCCTCATCAAGCGCTTCACCGACAATGTCACCATCATGTACGACGGTGACTCCGCCGGCATCCACGCCGCCCTCCGTGGCATCAACATGGTGCTCAAAGAAGGCATGAACGTCAAGG
>JAFZPY010000034.1 GCA_017552475.1 Bacteroidales bacterium
GAGAAGCATCATTTCGACGAGAAAGAAATCGTAAACGAGATTTATAAGACAATTCAACAATAAAACGCAGCCATGATTTACCATCTGTTCCAGTATTTCGACAAGATCGGGCTTGACATTCCCGGACAGAACCTGATGAGTTATCTCTCATTCAGGGGAATGCTTGTCAGCATCACCGCCGTACTCATCGCTCTGTTCTTCGGCCGCAGGATCATCGACTTCCTCCAGCGCAAGCAGATCGGGGAGACTATCCGCGACCTCGGACTAGAAGGCCAGATGCAGAAAAAAGGCACGCCTACCATGGGCGGTATCATCATAATACTGGCCATCGTCATCCCGGTCCTGCTGTTCTGCGACCTGACCAGCGTATATGTACAGCTCCTGCTGTTCAGCACGCTCTGGAGCGGAGCCATCGGACTCTACGACGATTATATAAAGGTATTCAAGCACGACAAGAACGGCCTAAGCGAGAAGAGGAAACTTATTGCACAGATTGCCCTCGGCTTCATTGTCGGTCTCACCGTATGGACCAGCGACAGGATCGTGGTCCGCGAGAAAGTCAACCTGATACCGGAAGAAGACGCCGTAGTCGTGAACTTCTATCGCGAGGAAAATGTGGTAAAGAGCACCAAGACCACCATTCCGTTCGTGAAAACCACGAACTTGACTACAAGATATTATCCCCCTTCAAAGGCAAATGGGGCTGGTACACCAAATGGGGTATCTATGTCCTGATGATCGTCCTCGTCATCACCGCCTGCACCAACGGCACCAACCTCACCGACGGTCTTGACGGCCTCGCAGCAGGTTCATCCCTGATAGTCGGAGTGGTGATAGGCATACTGGCGTGGCTGAGCGGCAACCTTGTGAATTCCAATTACCTCAACATCATGTACATACCCGGGACGGGCGAAATCGCCATATTCATGGCGGCATTTGTCGGAGCCCTCATCGGATTCCTTTGGTGGAACTCCTACCCGGCGCAGGTATTCATGGGAGACACAGGCTCGCTGACCATCGGCTGCATCATCGGAGTCAGCGCAGTGCTTATCCGCAAGGAGCTGCTGATTCCCCTCCTCTGCGGCATCTTCCTCGTGGAAAGCTTGTCAGTGCTGATGCAGAGAAGCTACTTCAAACTCACAAAACGCAGATTCGGTGAAGGCCGGCGCATCTTCAGGATGACGCCGCTCCACCATCACTACCAGAAGACGGGAATACCCGCCGCGATCGAATCACCGTCCCATCCGATACCGGAGTCAAAAATTACAGCCCGGTTCTGGATCGTCGGTATCATGCTCGCAGTGGCAACGCTCGCACTTCTGAAAATAAGGTAAAAAACAAAACGCACACAATGTCAAGGATAGTAGTACTGGGAGGAGCCGAAAGCGGCATAGGAGCCGCGGTCCTCGCAAAAGTCAAAGGTCACGATGTCTTTCTTTCCGATTTCGGGAAGATTGCGGACCGCTATGCCGATGAGCTCCGCAAATGGGATATTCCTTTCGAAGAAGGCAAGCACACCGAGGAACTTATTCTCAACGCCGACGAGGTGGTGAAGAGTCCCGGCATCCCCGCCACGGCGCCGATGGTAAAAAAGATTGTCGAAAAGGGCATCCGTATAGTATCAGAAATCGAGTTCGCCAGCCGTTACGACACGGCGAAGAAGATTTGTATCACGGGTTCCAACGGCAAGACCACGACGACATCCCTGATCTACTACCTCCTCCAGCAGGCCGGCCTCAACGTCGGTCTGGGCGGCAACATCGGCAAGAGCTACGCTCTCCAGGTGGCGACCGAGCACTTCGACTACTACGTACTCGAAATCAGCAGCTTCCAGCTTGATGACATCTACGACTTCAAGCCGGACATCGCCATCATCACCAACATCACCCCGGACCATCTGGACCGCTACGACTACAAGTTTGAAAACTACATCAAAGCTAAGTTCAAGATCACGAAGAACCTCTCCAAGGAGGACTGCTTCATCTTCGACAGCGACGACGAGATCACCGTCCGTCACCTCGACACGATACTCCTCCGCTGCAAGATGCTTCCCTTCTCCCAGAAAAAAGAGGTGGAGCAGGGTGCCTTCCTCAAGGATGATAAGAAGATTGTCCTCCGCTACGACAACGAAGAGACAGACCTCTATCTCGAAGAGCTCGCCCTCGGCGGAAAACACAACATATACAACTCCATGGCAGCAGCCCTCGCCGCCAAGGCCATGGACATTGACAACGAGATCATACGCAAGTCGCTGGCCACCTTCCAGCCCATCGAGCACCGTCTGGAGCCCGTTCTCAGCATCAAGGATGTACTCTACATCAACGACTCCAAGGCTACCAACGTCGACTCCGCCTGGTATGCGCTCGAATGCCAGAAAAGGCCGGTCGTCTGGATTGTCGGAGGCAAGGACAAAGGCAACGACTACAGTGTCCTCCGCGACCTGGTCAAGGAGAAAGTCAAAGCAATAGTGTGCCTCGGCGTGGACAACACCAAGATCCATGCGGCATTCGGCGACCTCGTAAGCGAGGACAAGATTGTCGATACCCGCAGCGCGGAAGAAGCCGTCAAGGCATCCGCGGCACTGGCTTCGCCCGGTGACGTAGTGCTCCTGAGCCCCTGCTGCGCAAGTTTCGACCTGTTCACAAGCTACGAGGACAGGGGAGCAAAATTCAAGGAAGCCGTAAGGAATCTGTAAACTATGGCGGTAAAGAGCAATAAAGGAGTTTGGGGCCTTCTCAACAGGTTTGAAGGTGACAGGGTGATCCTGATGATCGTCCTGCTTCTCATCATGATATCTGTCCTGACGGTCTTCTCCTCCACGTCGCTTCTTTCCATCACCACAGGAGACAGCCGCCTCGACATCATGTACGAACAGCTGAAAGTGGCCGGAGTCGGAATAGGTGTCATTATCGGATGCTATTCAATAAAACACATCGGTATTTTCCGCATACTTTCCTCGATAGGCTTTTTCATGTCGCTCGTACTGCTTGGATTCCTCGTACTCAACATACGCACTCCGATACTCAGGGCCGCCAGCGTCAATGACGCACAGCGAGTCCTCATCTTCGCCGGCCATCTGCAAATCCACGTGTACGAGATCACCAAGGTCGCCATGATCATGTATCTCGCATGGGCGGTGGACGCGCTCCATAAAAAGACTTATACCCTGGCTCCATGGATAGCGGACAAGTTCCGTTTCAAGTGGACGCAGTTCTTTAAGACCGAGCTGGGACTCAAGGTGTTCTACATCTATCTGCCCATCCTGATAGTGGCACTCCTCGTGCAGAGGGGCAGTAACTCGTCGGCCGCATTTATCGGTCTCGTGATGATTGCGACAATCTTCGTCGGAGGTATAGCGGTGAAGGAAGTGATGAAGTTCATCGTGGCGGGCGCAGCCGCCGTGGCCCTGTTTGCCGGGCTCTACGCCACCGGTATCCTGAAGGATAACCGTCAGGCGCAGACCCTCGTCAGCCGTCTGACCAACAACGACTCCCAGAGGCTCAGGATCATGGAGCAGGCCGTCCCCAACAGCAAGGAGTTCAACGACCAGAGAGAGGCGCTCCTCCAGCCTACCGGCGCGATGCTTGCCATCAAGCAGGGAGGACTGAAGGGCAAGGGCCCCGGACGAAGCACCCAGAGATACATCGTACCCGTGATGTTCGGTGACTATATGTTCAGTTTCATCATAGAAGAATACGGGCTCTGGGGAGCCATCATCATCATTGTGCTGTATGTGAGTCTCTTCGCCAGAGGTGCCATCATAGCGCGCAACTGCAACAGCGCATTCGCCAAGACCGCCATAGCAGGACTGGTCCTGCTGATAAGCGGCCAGGGCTTCATGCACATGATGGTCAACGTCCACATGCTCCCGCAGACCGGACAGGCGCTGCCGATGATAAGCCACGGCAGCTCGTCATTCCTCGTGTTCTCGCTGGCCTTCGGCATCCTCCTGTCCATCAGCAGGATGGTGTACCTCAAGGTCCAGAAGGAGGCTCGCGAAGCCGGTCCTATCATGGAGCACCATGATGAGGTGCAGGCGAGCCTTTCAGACCTTGACATGCTGGAGACCGACCAGTACGATACTGACCCGGATAATTTGGAATAATCAGTAAATATGGAAAAGAAAGCATTGAGAATAATAATCAGCGGAGGCGGCACGGGAGGTCACATCTTCCCGGCCGTATCCATCGCGGACAAGATGATGGAAATCAACCCTGAGAATGAAATCCTCTTCGTCGGCGCCGAAGGCAAGATGGAGATGGAGAGAGTGCCCGCGGCAGGTTATAAGATCATAGGACTTCCCATCACGGGGCTTCAGAGACAGAAGACCCTGAAGAATCTCATAAATGCGATCAAGGTCCCGTTCAAGGTGGTCTGCAGCGTCATCAAAGCGAAACGGGTCATCCGTGAGTTCAAGCCCGATATCGCCATCGGTGTCGGCGGCTACGCCAGCGCTCCGCTGCTCTACGCCGCCACGGCGATGGGCATCCCCGCGCTGATCCAGGAGCAGAACGGGTTCGCCGGACTCACCAACAAGAAGCTTGCGGACAAGGTGCAGAAGATATGTGTCGCCTACGAGGGCATGGAAAAGTTCTTCCCCGCAGATAAGATCGTCATGAGCGGCAATCCCATCCGCAAGGATGTCAGCACTCCACCGACTGCGGCCATGCGCAAGGAGGCTATGGAATTTTATCATCTGGACCCGGCCAAAAAGCACATCCTGATTGTCGGCGGAAGCCTCGGCAGCGGCACCCTCAACGACGCCGTGAAGCGCTGGATCAGCGCAGGCTGTCCCGGCGGCGAGGAGGTCGAGCTGCTGTGGCAGTGCGGCAAGCGTTATCTCGATGACGTGGATGCGTTCATGAACAGCAAGAGCGGCGGTGAGGTGGATTTCTCAAGTATAAAGTATTCCGCTTTCATTTCCAGGATGGATCTGGCTTACGCCGCCGCCGACATCGTCATTTCACGAAGCGGAGCGAGCACGGTTTCTGAGCTTTGCGCTGTGGAAAAACCGGCGATTTTCGTACCTTCGCCAAATGTTGCGGAAGACCATCAGACGCACAATGCGATGGCCCTTGTCCGCAAGGACGCCGCCGTCCTCGTCAGGGATGCGGAGGCGCCTGAGAAGTTGATGCCGACGGCATTGGAGCTGCTGGAAAACAGGGCCAGGCTGGAGGCGCTCAGGATCAATATTGGCAAGCTGGCGCTGCGCGATGCGGCCGGCGTAATTTGCCGTGAGGCTTATGAATTGGTTAGTAAGTAATTATATATGAAAAACGTTTATTTCATCGGAATCGGCGGTATCGGCATGAGCGCCATTGCGAGGTATTACAAGTTCAAGGGGTATGAGGTGAGCGGCTATGACCGCACGCCGTCTGAGCTGACGCACGAACTGGAAAATGAGGGGATTGCGGTGCATTATGAGGATAATGTTGATTTTATCCCGAAGGATGTGGATGAGACGCTTGTTGTCTATACTCCGGCCATCCCTAAGGATATGGGAGAGCTGGTGTATGTCGGGGAGCATGGTTATAAGGTGATTAAGCGTTCCAAGGTGCTTGGAGAGATTACGCAGGGCCAGAGGTGCCTCGCCGTGGCCGGGACTCATGGCAAGACTACGACATCGACATTGACGGCTCATATCATGACTGAGGGCGGCGAGGGTTGTTCGGCGTTTCTCGGCGGTATTTCCAAGAACTACGACACCAACATGCTGGTGGACCACAACCCTACCGTGGTGGTGGAGGCTGATGAGTTTGACCGCTCGTTCCTGCAGCTGCATCCGGAGATTGCCGTGATCACGGCGATGGATGCTGACCACCTGGACATTTACGGCGACCTGGCGCATGTCAGGGCCGCTTTCAAGGAATTCGCGTCGCAGGTGACGGGGACTGTGATTGCCAAACTCGGGCTGGATATCACCGCCGTTGACACGCAGGCAAGGATCCTGCATTATGCACTGGATGACGAGAGGGCTGATTTTTACGGGGCAAACGGCAGGCCTGACGAGTGCGGGCATTTCCATTTTGACCTGCATTGGCCCGGAGGAGTGATCAAGGATGTTCGCGTCGGGACGCCCGGCTGGGTGAATATGGAGAACAGCATCGCTGCGGCGGCGATTTGCCTGACTTATGGCATGGAGCCTGAAAAGGTGAAGGCCGCGATTGGTTCATTCCAGGGCGTAAAGAGGCGTTTTGACGTGCATGTCAGCTCGCCCAAATTGACTTATATTGATGATTATGCGCACCATCCGCAGGAACTTGCGACGGCCATTTCTTCGATGAGGGATGTGTTCCCCGGGAGGAAGATTACCGCCGTGTTCCAGCCTCACCTATACACCAGGACGAGGGATTTTGCGGCGGAGTTCGCCCAGGCGCTTTCAGGTGTGGACAAATTGATATTATTGGATATTTATCCCGCGAGGGAGCTGCCTATTGAGGGTGTGACTTCCGAGATTATTTTCAAGGACGTGACGGCTCCGGAGAAGGTGCTCATCACCAAGGAAGAGCTGTTGGATTATTTGAAGGATGAGCCGCTGGACGTGCTGGTGACCTTCGGCGCCGGCAATGTGGACAGGTACATTGAACCCATAACCGAGATGCTCAAGGCAAGATTGTAGATGAAACCGATTGTCCGTCATATCATCGGGCTGAGCGCCCTTGCCGTCATGGCCGTCGCATTCGTGGCAGTGCTTACAGTCACAAGGATAAAACGGTCCGACGTGGTGTGCTCGGGACTCAGGATAGAGGTAACGGACAGTTCGCGCCTGGGATTCGTGTCAGTGAACGACGTGAGGGAGTATTTGAAGGGATACGGCGCTTATATCGGGCAGAGGACGGACAGCGTGAATCTGGAGAAGATTGAGGGTATTCTTGACCATAAGAGCGCCATTTTGAAGAGTGAGGCGTACATGACCGGGGACGGATTGCTCAATGTGACCATTACCCAGAGGGAGCCTGTAGTGCGTTTCCAGAAAGGTGCCATTGGTTTTTATGCCGATGACGCGGGGTATGTGTTCCCGTTGCAGAGGGGTTATGTGTCGGACGTGCCTATTGTTGACGGCAACATTCCGCTTGCGGTCGGGGAGGGGTTCAAAGGCGAGCCCGAATCTCCGGAGGAGAAGCTTTGGCTGGAGAGGATGATAGGCATGGCGCGCTACATGAAAAAGAGCAAGCTGTGGGAAGATAACATCGCGCAGATCACTGTCTTGCAGGACGGCGGGCTCATGATGGTGCCCCGCATCGGCAGGGAGCGCTTCCTGTTCGGAGCTCCGGTGCAGGTGGAGAAGAAGTTCCGCAAGATGAGGGAATATTATGAATATATCGCTCCGTCCAAGGCTGACGGTTATTATACAACTGTCAATCTCAAATACGACGGACAAATTATTTGCAGACAATAAAATTATATAATACTATGGAAGAGAAACACATAGCGGCTATTGACCTGGGATCGTCCAAGTTCGCGCTTGCAGTGGCGAAAGTTAGCGGCGACAATGTCCAGGTCATCTACTACAGGGAGACCCCTGCCGACGGTATCCGCAACAGCAAGGTCTTCAATCCGATGAAGGTCACACGTCCCTTGCGCAAAGCAATCCAGGAGGCCGAGGAAGAGCTGAAGATCAAGATTCTTCAGGTCGTGGTCGGGCTCCCTAGGTACAGCATCGTTCAGGAGACGGCTACAGGTGCCATGCAGAGGGTCAACCCACAGGAGTACATCACTTTCGAGGAAGTGCAGCTTCTCAAGGAAAATGCACAGAACGCCTACCCTCTGGACAATGAAGCCGTCGAGGAAATCTACGGCGCCGTAGCTCAGTCATTCTCCACTCCCGAAGAGATACAGCTTCCGGAGGATGACGTCATCGGCACGCTCGGCGACAGCATTGAAGGCAACTTCAAGATTTTCATCGGCAACCGCAACGCCACCGTCACCATTGACAAGGTGTTCAATGACCTCAAGATTGCCATCGCCAAGAAATATTTCCTGCCGGACGTGACCGCCAAAGTGGTCCTGACGCAGGAAGAGATGCGCAACGGCGTCGCCCTCGTGGACTTCGGCGCAGGCGTCACCAGCGTGTGCGTATATCACGGCGGCATCATGAGGCATTTCGCTTCAATTCCATTCGGAGGCAAGACCATTACAAACGACCTGCGCATTGAGTGCGGTATTTCCGAGGACCTCGCAGAGAATATCAAGAAGGCCTACGGAGCCTGCATGCCCAACAGGCTTGCCAGCCTGAGCGAGAAGGTGCTCCAGATCAGATACGACAACTCACCATACAAAGAGGTGACAGTCAAATACATATCCGAAATCATCGATGCCCGCGCACGCGAGATTATCGATGCCGTGCTTTATGAGATTCAGGAGAGCAACTTCTGCGACGCCCTCCGCTCAGGCATCGTCCTGACCGGTGGCGGCGCCAATCTCACCAATTTCGCCAACCTCATGAAAGAGGTGTCCGGATACAACGTCCGCTTCGGCCGTCCGCTTCATCTATTCTCCGCATCCGGATGCGTGGGGCTGTGCAACCCGGAAGCCACTGCCGCCATCGGCATGATCATGGCCGCGAAGGGCGAGAATATGCCCGACTGCGTGAGCGCACCTGAATATGTTGCGCCTGAAATTATCGTGGAGACACCTGTCACTCCCGTGGTGGAAACACCTGTAGTTGATGCCCCTGTCATGGAGACACCGGCAGTGGAAGACACAGTCTTCAACCCCGAGCCCGCCGCCAAACCGGAACAGGGAACGAAGACTGGAGAAGTCAAGCCGGGCGGCATACAGCTTTTATGGAAGAAGCTCATGAAAGGCGTGAGCGATATGGCTGACCAGGCATCCAAGGAAGGAATTTAATTCGTTTGAAAATCATGGAAGACAATATCATAGTACCTCAGGACTGGGTGCCCAGCAGCGCCCGTATCAAAGTCATCGGAGTCGGCGGCGGCGGATGCAACGCTGTCACCTACATGTTCAACCAGAAAATCGAAGGCTGCAACTTCATCGTCTGCAACACCGACGCGCAGGCGCTCGGCAAGAGCAACGTGCCCAACAAGATACAGCTCGGCGCCGGACTCGGAGCAGGCACCGACCCCTCCAGGGGACGCAAAGCCGCGCTTGAGTCGCAGGATGAAATCGCCAGCAAACTCTTCGACGACGGCAAGACGCAGATGCTTTTCATCACCGCCGGCATGGGCGGCGGTACCGGCACCGGAGCCTCCCCCGTCATCGCCCAGATGGCGAAGGAAAGAGGCATCCTGACCGTGGCAGTAGTCACACTGCCTTTCAAGAACGAAGGCAATGAGTCACAGTCCAAAGCCAGCGACGGTATCCTCGAGCTGGAGAAGAACGTCGACAGCCTCCTTCTGATCAACAACGAAAAGCTCTACGAGTACTTCGGCGACGAGCTGGTGCAGAACGCTTTCCCTCATGCCGACGAAGTCCTCGCCATCGCGGTGAGAGGTATCATTGAGATTATCCAGAAGCCCGGCTACATCAACGTCGACTTCATGGACGTGACCAACATGATGAAAGACAGCGGCATGGCCCTTATGGGAAGCGGCACCGGCACGGGTGAGCACCGTCTTGAAGACGCCCTCAAGGGTGCGTTTGAGTCTCCTCTCCTCAACGATTTCGACCTCAAGACCTGCAAGAATGTCCTCATCAACATCACTGCCGGCAACAACGACCGCGGCCTG
The DNA here is from genome assembly GCA_017552475.1 of Bacteroidales bacterium. Classification (GTDB taxonomy): domain Bacteria; phylum Bacteroidota; class Bacteroidia; order Bacteroidales; family UBA932; genus Cryptobacteroides. Next base: position 9,693 of record JAFZPY010000034.1, read on the forward strand.
ATGATGAACGAACTCAGCCGCATTGACGACATGGTGTCGGAGCGCATCGGCAAGGCCAACAAATTCAAGAGAGGCGTCATCCTCGATGAGACTCCCGAGTTCGGCGACCAGGTGAAAATCACGGTCATCGCCACAGGCTTCGACAAGGGCAGCATCGGCAACATCACCAAGGATATGGGCAACACCATCATCCTTGACGACCACTTCCAGTACAACAGCAACGTCATCGAGACCGGCGAGGAAATCGACCTGCCGCAGCCTCCGACCCTCGCAGAGAAGATTGGCTTCAACACGATGGAGAACCGCCGCAAGTTCAGCTTCACCGAGAAGCCCCTCCTGTGTGTGGACCACAACCAGAATATCGGTGAACTGGAGGCAGTTCCGGCCATCAGGCGCATCAATTCAGAGAAAAAATAGCTATATTTGCGCCCTCAAAAAACAATTTATGGAAAGACGTACAAGGGTAAGATTTGCTCCATCACCGACAGGACCGCTCCATATGGGCGGCGTCAGGACCGCACTATACAACTACCTCTATGCCAAGCAGCACGGAGGTGACTTTATCATCCGCATCGAAGACACTGACTCCCACCGCTTTGTGCCGGGGGCCGAAAAATACATCATCGAAGCGCTCAACTGGTGCGGCATCATCCCTGACGAGGGTGTGGATGCCGATGGCAATGTAGTGGAGACTCCTTCGGAGAAGCATCCCCACGCCCCCTATCGTCAGTCCGAAAGAAGAAGCATCTACCGCAAATACGCGGAGCAGCTCGTCAATGAAGGCTGGGCCTACTACGCATTCGACTCCTCCGAGGAGCTCGACGCCAAACGTGCCGAGGCCGAAGCCGTCGGCGAGACCTTCATCTACAACCACCGCACCCGCTTGGGGCTTCGCAACTCGCTGAGCCTTCCCGCAGACGAAGTAAAGCGCCTGCTCGAAGAGACCACCACCTGGACCGTGCGTTTCAAGATGCCCGAGAATACCGTCGTCAAGATGGACGACCTCATCCGCGGCCATATCGAGGTAAACTCCGGCACTCTCGACGACAAAGTGCTCTGGAAAAGAGCCGACGAGCTCCCGACATACCACCTTGCAAATATCGTGGACGACCATCTCATGGAGATTTCCGAGGTCATCCGCGGCGAGGAGTGGCTCCCGTCACTTCCTCTTCATTATATGCTCTACAAAGCCTTCGGCTGGGAGGACACCATGCCCCGTTTCGCGCATCTGTCACTCCTCCTGAAGCCGGACGGCAAGGGCAAGCTCTCCAAGAGGGACGGTGACCGCCTCGGTTTCCCCGTATTCCCTCTCCGCTGGGTCAATGCCGAAGGAGAAGTCTCCAGAGGCTACCGCGAAGACGGCTATTTCCCCGAGGCATTCGTCAACATGCTTGCATTCCTCGGCTGGAATCCAGGCGACGACAGGGAGCTCTTCACCATAGATGAGCTTGTGGACGCATTCTCCCTGGAGCGAGTCATCAAGTCCGGCGCCCGTTTCAACGCCGAGAAGGCCAAATGGTACAACAAAGAATACCTCCGCATGAAGAGCGTCGATGAGCTGACTGATCTCTTCATCCCCGTGCTTGAGGCACACGGTATCAAAGGTTTCACCCGCGATTATCTCACCAAAGTGGTCGCTCTCGTGAAAGAGCGTGCTTCATTCGTGGAGGATTTCTGGACAGTAGCCCCTTACCTGTTCATATCTCCGGAGCAGTACGAGAAGTTCGGCGTCAAGGCCGGCGGCCCGGTAAAGCCCGCTGACCCCAACCGTCCCGTAGATCCCCGTGCAAAGGTATATGACGATGCCGCTACAGCGCCCTTCCTCGCAAAAGACGTGGACAAGTTCTGGAAAGAGGAAAACATCGCTCCCGTGAAAGAGGTCGTTGAGTTTGTCAAGGGCTACTCCGGCGAATTCTCCGTGGAATCACTCGAGCCCGCTCTCGAAGAGTTCATATCCTCCCGTGGCATGGCTATGGGCAAGGTCATGAACTGCCTCCGTCTGGCTCTCACAGGCGCCTCCTCCGGCCTCGGCATTGCAGCCATCATCTCCCTCATCGGCAGGGACGAGTTCGTCTCCAGGCTCGGCTTTGCCATGCAAAGACTGGCATAATAACCAATAACACACACAGATATGAAATTCGGAATATGCAATGACCACGCAGGTGTGGAGTATAAGACCAAGCTTATCTCCTACCTCCTCTCCAAGGGACATGAAGTTGTCAATTTCGGCACCGACACCGAAGACAGCGTCGACTATCCCGACTACGCCCACCAGCTGGCCTCGGCCGTAGAAAGCGGCAAGGTCGACCTGGGCATCGCCCTCTGCGGCACCGGCAACGGCATGGCCATGACTCTCAACAAACACAAGGGCATACGCGCAGGTCTTGCATGGAACACCGAAATCGGCCGTCTCGTCAAGGCGCACAACAACGCCAACGTCCTCGTCATGCCCGCCCGCTTCATATCCTACCGCATGGCCACATCCATCGTAAAGGCCTGGCTCACCACCGATTTCGAAGGCGGACGTCACCAGCGTCGTATCGACAAGATTCCCTGCAAATAACGCATGCCCGCCTATACTCCACTCCCCGGCACCGTCCTGTCCCGGGAAATAGCGGACTATCCGGAAGGCATCGTCCTGCCAATCGACAAACCATACCGGTGGACATCAGCCGACGTCATCCGCAAGGTCAAATACGCAGCCATCCGCCATTTCGGCAAGAAAAACCTCAAAGTCGGCCACGCCGGGACTCTCGACCCCCTCGCGACCGGCATCCTCATCGTCTGCATCGGTCCCGCCACCAGACAGGCCCAGACCCTCCAGGACCACGACAAAGAATACATCGCCGGCATCTCATTCGGCGCCACCACCCCATCCTACGACCTGGAAAAGGAAATAGACAGGACAATGCCTTATGACAATGTAAGTGAAGCCTCCATCCGCGCCATCCTCCCGTCCTTCATCGGCACGCAACAGCAAATAGCGCCTCTCTTCTCCGCAAAGTCAGTCGACGGCGTCAGGGCCTACGACATGGCGCGACGCCTTTTCAAGGAACAACAGCGCACAGGCTCTGCAGCCAATTTCGACTCTGCCGCCCTTGACATCCTCAACACCTCCACTATCACCATCAACGAGCTCGAACTGCTTTCATTCAACCCAGACGGCATCCCGCCCAGGACAACGGGACCTGCCACCGTCGCCAGTTCGCGCATCCACGTCAACGACAACTCCGACTTGCATCTCCCCCATGCCGACATCCGCATCTCCTGTTCTAAAGGAACATACATCCGCGCCTTCGCCCGCGACCTCGGCGAAGCCCTCGGCACCGGCGCACATCTTGACGCCCTCCGCCGCACCCTCAACGGTCCATTCACCATCTCCGACGCCCTGTCACTGGATCAGGTGCTGTCAATGCTGTCATCAGAAAGGCTTCCAGGCGCGTAAGGCGCGCTGCTTGGCGAGGTGGCCGGGACAGACGTCCTCCAGGAGAGCGTGGAATTCCGGACCGTGGTTCATGTGTTTCAGGTGACATAGCTCGTGCAGAAGCACGTAGTCGCGCAGGTCGTCCGGAAGAAGGACGAGCCTGTAGTTGAGATTGATATTGTGCCGGGCACTGCAACTGCCCCAGTTGGAGACATTGTGTTTGACACGCACTTGATTGTAGACAAAACCATATTGAGCCGCAAGCTCGGCGAGACGTGCCGGCAGTATTGATTTTGCGAGTTCTGTCTGGCGCGCTATTTCTTCCGGAGTGGCAGAGGATGCGTTCTGGCGCATCTTGTTACGGGTTTTGAGCACCCAGTCACGTCCCTTTATGAAAAAATCCAGTGCAGCCCCGTATGTTACAAACCACGGCAGGGTCACGAGGACAGAACCGTCGCGGCGCACTCTCATTGTGATGCGCCGCGAACGGATATTCTTACGGAGAGTTATTTCCCCTATTTCCGGATCGTTATAGGTCTTATGCATCCGTACTATTTTCCGAGGAACATTCCGGACACCGTTTTCTGCAGGGAGCACTGATCGTCATCGGCACCATAGTCCCAGTACATGCCGCCGAGGAGCCCGTTGTCAATGGCATACTGCGACTTGATGCGGAGGGATGCGGGATTTTCGTAATTGAATACGAATTCTCCCTTGTCATTGACGATATAAGGCACCATGGCCCTGTCGTCCCATTTTACGGAAAAGCCTGTCTTTGTGGTGTCGATGTCACGGAAATTAATATAATCGGCGAACTTATCTCTTTTGCCACGGCCGTAGAACGCAAGACCGAGGGTCAGCATCTTGCGGGGAATTCCGGCAGCGATATGGGCTTTGAGAGCTGCATCTGTGGTACCGGGGCCGGTGAGTTCGGAGCTATACAGTCCGGTAGAGATGAAGCGGCCAAGCAGGCCCATGTCATAGGACATGATGTTCACCCAGTCAATGTAAGGAAGAATGGCCTTGTGGTCGATATATTCGGCGCTCCATACGGATGCATAAGTGAGATACTTATCAGGGCCGATAGCTTCGCGTATCTCTTTCATGAGAAGGGTGAAGTTGTCGGTATCGGTGGGATCAGAACCGATGCCCGACTCGGATGATGTCGGATACTCCCAGTCGAGGTCTATTCCGTCAAGACCGTATTCGTCCACTGCTCGTTTGCAGTCTAACGCAAAGGCATGACGGGTCTCCGGATTTATAGCCATCTCGCTGAAATTGCCGGCTCCCCAGCCTCCGATAGACAGGAGTACCTTCAGTTCCGGTTTCTGTGACTTGAGGCCGACGATCATTTTCAGGCGTTCCTCATTTTCCACCCAGAGACCGTCATAAGTATCTTTGACCTTGCCGAAGGCATAATTGATATGGGTCATCTGAGTGACATCGGGGACCACTTCCCTGCCCCAACCCGTCACATAAGCCACAACGAAGTAATCCCTGCTCCACGCCTCATATCCACCAAGCAGATTAACGACCTTATAGCCAGCCTTAATCAAAGCCGCTCCCGCAGCCGCGCTGCGTCTTCCGGAACGGCAATACACAGCCACGGTCTTCTCCTTATCAAGCAACTCCCCGGCTTTCTTCACGAACCCCGCAGCCTGCCAGTCAATATTGACGGCACCGTCAATATGCCCGGCGTCAAATTCCGCCGGCGTACGCACATCCAGGACCGTCACATTTTCCGTATCATTTATGATTTTTGCGAAGCCCGGCACATCCACACCGGGCACTTCAACCTTTGCTCCGCAGGAGCAAATCGCCGCCATCGCAGCGATAATACCAATAAAACGTTTCATGTTACAAACTTAGTCATATTTTCGTCAAAACACAACCGCTATCGAGATCCTCGGCCTGCGGCCAAGGATGACGAGACGAAAAAAGCGACAGCCACACTAGTGAGACTGTCGCTTATAATGATTGAATACTACTTCTGCTTAGAATACGTCGGGCTCGGAGGTCTCGTGGGTCTCGTGAGAGTCGTGAGACTCGGCGAAGTCAGGACGGGGACGACGGTCGAAAGGACGACGCTCGCCGCCGTTGGGACGGGGACGACGGTCATCGCGACGGCGGTCATCACGGCGGTCACCGCCACGACGGTCCCTGTCGCCGTTGCCGTTGGAGCGGGGACGACGCTCGGGCTCTACATAACCTTCGGGCTTCTCGGTGAGAGCACGACGGGAGAGACGCATCTTGCCGGTCTTTGCATCGATCTCAAGGAGTTTGACGTCTACTTCGTCACCTACGTTAAGTACATCCTCCACCTTGTCAGTCTTCTTCCAGTCAAGCTCGGAGATGTGAAGGAGACCTTCCTTGCCGGGAAGGATCTCGACGAATGCACCGAACTCAAGGATGCTCACGACTTTGCCGTGATATACTTCACCCACCTCGGGAACGGCGCATATGCCGTTGATACGCTCGAGAGCGGCTTCGATTGCGGTCTTCTCGGTACCGAAGATATCCACGACACCCTTGGTGCCACCCTGGCCGTTGTCCTCTTCGGTGATGGTGATGGTGGTACCGGTCTCCTTCTGGAGAGACTGGATGGTCTCACCACCTTTGCCGATGACGGCGCCGATGAACTCTGAAGGAATCTCAATCTGGACGATGCGGGGTACGTGGGGTTTGAACTC
>JAFZPY010000003.1 GCA_017552475.1 Bacteroidales bacterium
AACCACAGAAGAAGAAATCAGAAGACTGACGAGTAAACAACCTGATGAGGGCTATATGCTTGCTCCCACACTTAACCCAGACTTCAAAAACAGAGGTACTATCAGATACTAATTCTGACTAAGATTTGGGATAGTAAAGTTTAAAGTTATTATGGCAGAAATATGCAGTCAGCCTGCATCCTGTCGAAAGATGTCGCCGGATTGAGATTTATTTCGTTATATTACAACAGTTTCAATGCAATTTGAGCACACGCTTCGGCATCTGCCAGGGCGTGGTGATGGCGGGTAAGGTCATAGCCACAGGCGGCGGCAACCGTTTGAAGCTGGTGATTTGGCAGCCGATAGCCGTAGTGCTGCCGGGAAGCGGCCAGTGTGTCGTAGAAGTGATAATCCGGGTAGTCCATCTGGTAAACGCGGAACACTTCCTTGAGGCAGCCTTCATCGAAACGGGCGTTGTGTGCCACCAGCGGAAGCCCCTCTACCATCGGTGCTATCTTCTCCCACACATACGGGAACACGGGCGCATCCTCGGTGTCTTCCGGGCCGAGGCCATGGACCCGCCGGCAGAACCACTGGTAGTATTCCGGCTCCGGATGGATAAGGCTGTAGAAACTATCCACGACGATTCCGCCACGCACGACAACAACGCCCACGCTGCACACGCTGGAACGCTGCTCGTTAGCGGTCTCGAAGTCTATGGCTGCGAAGTCGGTCATGCCTCCAGAATCTGCCCGGCTGCGTTCTTGGAGTCCACTTTTTCGATGATACGCTCCAGAATGCCCTTCTCGTCAAAGATAAATGTGCGCCGGAGCGTGCCAAGCGTGGTTTTGCCGTACATCTTCTTCTCACCCCAGGCGCCGAAGGACTGGAGCATTTCCGTGGTGGTATCTGCAAGCAGCCGGAAAGGCAGATCATACTTGGCCCGGAAGCCGGTGTGGGACTTGGCGCTGTCCTTGCTCACGCCGACAACGTTGTAGCCGGCAGCCGTCAGTTCCACGTAGTTGTCGCGGAAAGAGCAGGCCTCAGCCGTGCAGCCGGATGTATTGTCCTTAGGATAGAAGTAGATTATGGTCTTCTTTCCTTTACCGATGAAATCCTCCGATTTCACCATATTCCCGTCCTGGTCCATGACTTCGAAGGACGGCATCTTGTCGCCGATTTTCAGCATGTGGTCTGTATGGATTGATTCAAAATGTAAAGTTACTCATTTTTCTTGAGGTGCTTGATAAGCAAGTTACTTACAAGAACGAAGAAATACGCATGGGGCCTGACGGCTTAGAGCTGCTGGGAGAGATTTGCCATTTCGATGGCGGAGGTCATGGCGTCGAAGCCTTTGTTGCCGGATTTGGTGCCGGCGCGTTCGATGGCCTGCTCGATGGTGTCGGTGGTGAGGACGCCGTAGATGACGGGGATGCCGCTCTCCATGCCGACGTGGGCGATGCCTTTGACGGATTCGTTGGCGACCATGTCGAAGTGAGGGGTGCTGCCACGGATTACTGCGCCGAGGCATACGATGGCGTCGTATTTTTTAGTTGCTGCCATCTTCTGGGCGATGAGCGGAATCTCGAAAGCTCCGGGCACCCAGGCGAGTGTCAGGTTGTCGGCGTCACCTCCGTGGCGGACGAATGAGTCTTCCGCGCCGCCGAGCAGCTTGCCGGTGATGAATTCATTGAAACGTGATGCTACGATGCCGATTTTGAGGTCGGTCGCAATGAGTTTTCCTTCTATTGTTTTCATATTCTTTGGGTTTTATTTTTCTTCCAGATTGAGTAAATGTCCCATCTTGCTGCATTTGGTGCGCAGATAGCGGTAGTTGACGGGGTTGCTTTTGATTTCTATGGGCTCGCGGCGGACTATTTCGATGCCGTAGCCGTCCAGACCGTTGATTTTTTCAGGATTGTTGGTCATAAGGATGAGTTGTCTGGCTCCGAGGTCAGCAAGGATGGCGGCGCCTGTGCCGTATTCGCGGAGGTCGGGCGCAAAGCCGAGTGCGATGTTGGCCTCGACGGTGTCCATGCCCTTCTCCTGCAGTTCGTAGGCGCGTAGCTTGTTGATCAGACCGATGCCGCGGCCTTCCTGCCGCAGGTAAAGAAGGATGCCGCGACCGGTCTGCTCGATGCGGCGAAGCGCGACTTCGAGCTGCTCGCCGCAATCGCAGCGCAGGGAGCCGAAGGCATCGCCGGTCAGGCATTCGGAGTGCACCCGGCAAAGCACCGGTTCAGGGGTGGACACGTCGCCTTTGACGAGGGCGACGTGATGCTCTCCGGTGATTTTGCTGACGTATCCGTATGCCTGGAAATGGCCGAACCTGGTCGGCAAATCGGCGACCGTGATGCGCTCGACGGTCTTTTCGTGGCGGCGACGGTAGCGGATGAGGTCGGCGATGGAGACGACCTTCATCCCGTGACCGGCGGCGAAGCGGATGAGCTCCGGAGTGCGCATCATTGTGCCGTCTTCCCGCATGATTTCGCAGCAAAGGCCGCATTCTTCCAGCCCGGCGAGGCGCATCAGGTCCACTGTTGCCTCGGTGTGGCCGGCTCGGATAAGTACGCCGCCTTTGCGCGCCTTGAGCGGGAACATGTGTCCGGGTCGTCTGAAGTCGGACGGCCTGGCTTCCGGCGAAATGCATTTGAGCGCCGTGACGGAGCGTTCGACTGCGGATATGCCGGTCGTGGTGGAGATATGGTCGATGGATACGGTGAAGGCCGTGTGGTGATTGTCAGTATTGTAGCTGACCATCTGGTTAAGGTCCAGCCTGGTCGTGTATTCTTCACTCATCGGCATGCAGATCAGGCCTTTGCCGTATGATGCCATGAAGTTGATGTTGTCCGGTGTCGCAAAGCGGGCGGCGCAGATAAGGTCGCCTTCGTTTTCCCGTTCCGGGTCGTCAATGACGACTATGAGGTGCCCTTGCCTGAGTTCTTCGAGGGCTTCTTCGATTGTTGATAGTTTATTGTTGGTCATATTAAAATCCATTTTCTTTAAGCCATTCCAGTGATATAGTGTTTTGTTGTTTTGCGTTTGAGGTGAGCAGGCGCTCGATGTAGCGGGCGAGCACGTCGACTTCGACGTTGATGATGCTGCCTGTCTTGAGCGCCCCCAGTGTTGTGAAGGCGCGGGTCTGAGGGATGAGGGAGACTGCGAATGAGCGGTCATCCACGTCGACTACGGTGAGGCTCACGCCGTCCAGCGTCACGGAGCCTTTTTGCGCGATGTATTTGAGCAGGCCTGGATCGAGTGAAATCTTCACGCGGAGGGCGATGCCGTCGGGAGTGATTGATTCCACGAGTCCGCAGCCGTCCACGTGGCCGGATACGATGTGACCGCCCAGCCGTCCGGAGGCCTGCATGGCTCGCTCAAGGTTGATTGCCGCTCCGGGGCGCAGCCGGGCCAGGGAAGTGCGGCGTACCGTCTCGGGCATGACGTCAGCAGTGAAAGTCCTGCCAGATATTGACGTGACTGTCAGGCATACGCCATTGACTGCGATGCTGTCCCCGACTACTGTCCCTTCAAGCACCTTGTCTGCTGTGATTGACAGCGCAGTGCCGTCGCCATGAGTGGCGATGGACTGAACTGTCCCTGTTTCTTCTATGATTCCTGTAAACATAAGCTATTTGTTTTCCGGGTATCCATGTATGAGCAAGTCCGGACCGAACTGCCGGACCGATTCGACCGTGACGCCACGTGCCTCTGCCATTTTGGCGAAGCCGTGGCCTCCCACGGGCGTTTTGGCGTCTTTGCCGCCCAGAATTTTCGGAGCGACAAAGAAATAGTATTCGTCGACGATACCCTGTTCGATAAAACTGCCGTTGAGCGATTCGCCGCCCTCCAGCAGAATGGAGTCGATACCAAGCGCGCCCAGACGGCAAAGCATGTCTTGCAGGTCTATGCGACCGTTGCTGCTGGCGCAGGCGAGGGACTCGACACCGAGAGAACGGAGATGCTCCAATTTGGGAGCGTCTGCTTCTTCCGTGTGTGCCAGTATGGTCCTGATGCGTCCAGCACTATGTGCAATGCGGCTTTCGGGCGAGAGGGAGGCATGGCTGTCAGGAAGAATTCGGACCGGGTCATTGAATCCGTCAATGCGACAGTCCAACATCGGATTGTCAGCAAGAACGGTCCCGGTGCCGACGCATATGCCGGTGTGCGTGCCGCGAAGCTGGTGGACGAATTCGCGCGCCCCGGGTGATGTGACCCAGCGGGAGTCTCCGTCCGCAGTGGCAATTTTGCCATCGAGTGTCATGGCTACCTTCAATGTCACCCACGGATGCTTCGTAGTGATATACTTCAGGAAAATACGATTCTGCTCGCGGATCCGGTCTTCCAGCAGGCCGACCTCAACGGTCACGCCGTGTTCGCGGAGAATATCGATTCCTTTGCCGCAGACAAGCGGATTGGGGTCGGTGAGGCCTACGACGACGCGGGCGATACCGGCCGCTAGAAGGGCGTCCGTACAGGGCGGCTGCTTGCCGTGCTGGCAGCAGGGCTCGAGCGTGACGTAGGCCGTCGCGCCTGCCGGATTTTCCGTGCAGGCGGCGAGGGCGTCACGCTCGGCATGAAGGCTGCCATAGCGGCGGTGCCATCCGCGACCGATGGTCCTGCCGTCCTTAACAAGGACGCATCCGACCATCGGATTATGCGCCGTGTGGCCGCGCCCCTGCTCCGCCAGGGCGATCGCCTCCTGCATATATCTTACGTCACTTTCTGACCAATTCCTTGTTGTATCCATATCAAAAAAATATCGCCCTGAGTACAATATGCACTCAGGGCGATGCTATATATATCCATACTGGCGAAATGGAACTATTCGGGTACCACTTCGTCATATCTCGTCTTCCATCCGGACTTTAACCGTTGGTATCGGACTTTCACCGATTCAGTCCCCGTCGCCGGGGAGTCGCGGACTGTCACCGCCAGTAGGGAATTACACCCTGCCCTGAGAGATATTTATTTCGGATGCAAAGATATAGACTTTCCTGTTTAAATCAAAACACTCCCTGGAGTCGCGTGTCGAGGTCATCGTGGTCGATCTGGCCGATCATGATGCCGGAGGGGTCGATGAGGAAGAGGGTGGGGACGGCGTGGACGCCGTAGAGGGAGGCAGCGAGGGAGTTGCCGCGCTCTTCTTCGCGCTCATCGATTACATGGAGCCAGGGTAGGGCGTCGTCGGTGACGGCTTTTTGCCAGGCATCGGCATCGGTGTCGATGGAGATGCCGAGTATTTCAAGCCCCTTGTCGTGGTATTCGGAGTAGATTTCTTTAAGGCGGGGCATGCTGGCACGGCACGGACGGCACCAGGAGGCCCAGAAATCAAGAAGGACATATTTGCCGCGGAGTGATTCCAGGGATATCGGGTTGCCCTCCCTGTCTTTCAAAGTAAAGACGGGTGCGACTGTACCTTTTCCGGTAGCCTTGCGGGCGATGATTTCATCACGGCCGTTTTTGCCGAGAGCGCTGTTCTGTACGCGTTCGGTGAATTTGTTGAAGCCGGCTTCGTATTCGTCAAGCGGAGTTTCACGATTGAATACATAGTACATGAAAGCAGCTGCTTCTACGTCGGGATGAGAGATGAAGCAGGCGTTCATGGCATTTTTAAGCTGCTGCTGATAGTCGTGAGCGAGAGTGTCGAGACCTGCGCCGACAGCATCCATGTCGCGCATGAAGTCGTTGTTGGGGCCTCCGTAGAATTTGCCGTCTCTGAGGACGAGATGGCTGTTTTCGACATAGAGGAAATTGCTCTCCGGCGTCCTGCCTTCTATGAATAAAACCACGTCACCCATGTAGACATCATTCACCGCTCCCTTGAAGACGAATTTGCCGTCTTTGATGTCGGTAGTGTCGTGAAGTGTGGCTCCTTCCACGTTCATGATACTAAGGACGGCGTAGCCTTCGTCGTCAGCAGGGCCTTCAATAGTATAGCCCTGACCGCCGTTGCAGGCGCAAAGTCCTGCGGCGGCGGCCATAAGCAAAAGAATATTTCTATTCATCATAGCTGTTGGGAGTCAGATTCGGGTTGGTGTCGCGGGCATTCATGGGGAACGGGAATATCCAGAGCTTGGAATCCGGAGTCAGGGTGAATTCATAGTCCGCCGGCCCGTTTTCCGTGGTCACGCTGAATGTCCTGGTGATGGTCTCCTTCATGTCGTTCAGCTGGTTCCAGCGCTTGCGCTCTATGAAGTTGTAGACCGAGTATACGTTTTCGCCCAGTGCAGTCTGCTTGAGGCAGGCGACAGCATCAGCTTTGTCGGTGACGCTTCCTTTAAGAGGAGCATAAATCTCTGGGTCAATGCGTTTCTCGCGTATGGCGTCAAGATAATCCATAGCATCGTCGATGTTGCCTTTGCGTATTTCGCATTCTGCGACGATGAGGTACTGCTGGGTGGTCTTCAGGCCATAGGTGTTCCAGCTGGCTCCGCTGCCGGTACCCATTCCGCCGACTACGGGGTAGGGGAGGCCGCACATGCTCATACCCATGCCCGTGTAGGTGATGTTGTTGAACATCATGATGTCGAGAGGCATCCTGACGAGGGCTGAGTGACCTTCCTCAAGCTGAGCATCACATTCCGGGGTGCGAAGAAGGTTGAAAACCAGCTGGGTGTATGTGTGGAATATGTCCTCGTCGCAGCCGAGCGGTGTGCGGAAGACTATCTCGGAAGTGCCGTATGGAGGTATGAATGCTGTGAGTACCTTTGTCATGGCAGGTGACCAGTAGTCTGTGACGGCTGCGTTGGCATCGATGGAGGCTTTTGCTGCAGCTTCGGCCTCGTCAAAGCGCTGCATTCCCATGAGTGCCAGTGCTTTGATGGCGAAGGGACATGCTTTGGACCAGCGCATCTGGTTGACGTTTTTCTCGGGAAGTGCGTTCAGGGCTATGGCGGCTTCGCAGTCAGCAAGTATCTGGTCATAGACCTGCTGGACAGTCCATTTCTCCGGAGGAATGGAGATGTCCCAGTCCTCCATGAGGTAGGGTACACCGGGAGTGGCCCCGGCAGTGGCGGGATTGTATGCAGCGGCAAACTTGTTTACGAGAAGGAACTCAGCCCAGGCGCGGAGGCAGAGCGCTTCGGCCTGAATCTGGTTTCTCTTTGCATCCGTGCCGGTGGCGAACCCCACGGATGCGAGGATAGGATTGGCAATCTGCCCGATGAATCCGTAGAGCATCCGGTAGTCGTCATCGTTGGGCGTGAGCTCGGCAAGAAGTTTGACATTGCTTTCGTCCCAGGTCACAAGGATGGAGTTGCGGCTCGGAGTGGGCTGGGAAATCAGGTTGGCGATGTTTCCCACGTTTCCGATTAGAAGGTCGCCGGGGATCTGGTACATGTCGGCGTTGTAGAAATCCCTGAACTCCGTATTCAGGAGCAGTTCCAGATCTTCGTCGCTGGAGAGCATATTCATGCCTTTGGGCTTGAGGTCGGTGAATTTGGCGCATGAAGCCGTCAGGAGGCAGGCCGATATAAGGATAAATGTTTTTTTCATAGCTGAACCCTTTCTTAGAAGTTGATGTGAACACCGAAAATGTAGGAGCTCCTCTGAGGTGCGCCGCCCGTCTCAGGATCAAATATGGCGCTCTTAGAGTAGTAGCTCATCTCCTTGCCGGGACGGAAAGCGGTCCATACCGGAGGGAGGTTGTCAATCTGGAACTGTACATTGACACGGTCCACTTTGATGGCGTGCGCCCATTTCTCGGGTAGCTCATAACCGAACACTATGTTGCGGATCTTGAGGAATGAAGCGTCGCGGACGGAAATGTCGCTGTGGGTAGGTTCAGAGCCGTGCCCTGTGGTACTGTAGCGGCCGATGCCAGGGGTAAGGGTCGGTTTTTCAGGAGTCCAGGCGTTGGTGAAATACTGGGGAAGGGCGGTAGGGGAGCGCTGGATGACGTCCGCCATGATCTCGTCCTCTGCAAGAGCACGCATCTTGTGGCCTCCGTAGTATGCCATGAGGATACTGAGACTGAAGCCGTTCCACTCGAAGCGGTTGTCAAGGCCGGCAATGACGACAGGGTCGGCCTGACCGGAGTAGGTCAGGACATCAACGGACTGGCCGCCTGCTGATGTCGATACGGTGCGCTCGCCGGTCTCTTCATTCACTTTGCCATACCAGAGAGTCATACCCCGGGAGTCTTCCTTGTCGCTGATGCCGGCGAACTGGTAGCTCCAGATGGCGCTGGTCGGGTAGCCGACGACGTAGGGGTTGCTGAAACGCTGGTATGCCTGAATGGCAGGGTTGTCAACGCTGGTGATTTCATTGTGGTTGACTGCAAATGTCAGGGTGCTGCTCCAGCCGAAGTCGGAACGGCGCTGCTGGCGGAACCAGTCACCTGTGAAAATCAGGTCGACGCCGTGGTTGACCATGTCGGCGGAGTTGACGAACATCTGGGTGAAGCCGGTGGTGGGATCAAGATTCTTGTATGAGAACAGGTCCAGGCCTCTCTTGCGGTAGTAGTCGAGTGAGCTGCGGAAGCGGTTGTCAACGAATGAGTAGTCGAGGCCGACGTTGATGGTGCGGGTCTGTTCCCATTTGAGGTTGGGGTTGGCCGGACTTTCAATGTAGCCGTAAGGAAGGCCGGTGATGGTGTTGAGGCCGTCGCTGTTGGCAGTCATGTAGCTGGTCGCGCCCTGGTATATGTTGCCGGTGATACCGTAGCTGAGACGGAGCTTGAGTGAGCTAAGCCAGTTGAAGCCTTTGACAAATGCTTCTTCGCCTATGTTCCAGGCCACGCCGGCTGACCATAGAGGGCGGCCGCGGAGCTTGACGTTGAGGCCGTAGACATCGGCGTAGTCCTTGCGGTAGGAGCCGAAGACATTGTAACGTTTGTCGTAGGTGTATGTGAAGTTGGCGTAGGCGGAGGCATACCGGTGATGCTGCTCGGTGATGGGGCTCATCTTGCCGTCGATGTAGGGACGGTATACCATTGAGTAGGCCGGATATGCCGAGGTGGAGGTTTTCAGGTAGGAAGGGCTGTTTTCCATCTGGCTCAAGGCGCCGAAGTCCACGAGCTGGGTGGCGGCGTTCTGGAGCTGGTCGTCATAGCCGAGCATGAGGCTGCGGGTGCCGGCGTAGAGTGTCTCGCGGAATTCCGTACCTGCGAGGGCTACGATTTCGTGTTTGCCGAAGGTGCCGTTGTAGTTGAGCTGGCCGCGGGCGGTCCAATAGCGCCCGTCCATGTTGGTCACGTTGCGGTAGCCGCCGGTCTCGGGGGTGTGGTATGTGATCATTCCCGTTTCGGGGTCTATTTCCTTGTAGGCGTTGTAGAAGAGCTTGGCCAGACGGCTGTTCTGGTTGGCCTGCCAGTCCGTGGTGCGATGGTCAGTCTCGTAGACGATCTGGGCGTTGGCCGTGAGACCGCTGAGGATTTTGAAGAGGAGGTCGCCATGGTAGCGGACGTATTGGCGTGAAGCGTTCTGGACGTCGTTGTAGTATTCATCTACAGGGTTGATGCCCAGCTCTTTGAACTGGCCTCCTTCAGTGTTGTCGCGGTAGTGGTTGGTGCCGAGAAGGCGTGGAGTGCCGTCCTCATTGGTAAGGGTCTCGTATGCCGCGTAGCTCCAGGGACCGAATGAACTGCCCTGGCCTTTCTGGCGCTGCTTGCCGTAGATGCCGTTGACAGCCATGGTGGCGGTGAGCCAGGGGGCGATGTCGTAAGCGCCCTTGTAGCTGATTGTCATCTGGTTGTCAAAGTTGTTGATAGTGCCGGCGTTGTCGGTGCGGTAGTTGACGACGACGTTGCTCTGAAACTTGTCGCTTCGGCTGCGGATTGCCAGGTTGTATTGCTGGATGACCTGGCGCCGATAGATGGCGTCGCCGTATTCTTTGGCGAAGTTGTTGTTGGAGAGGTTGTCGCAAATTTCGTCAACCTGAGCCTGGGTGTATTCGCCTTTGGCCATTTTGTAGTAGGCGTAGTGGATGGGTGAGATGTAGTTGGTGCTAGTGGCCATTACATTCTCGAATGAGGTGAAGGGGTCGGCGATTTCTTCGGGGGTGTTGAAGTAGTAATCGTAGTAGTCGCGTTCCACCTTGACCTGCTGGGCGGGGGACATGTAGAAGTTGTCGCCGTAGTCGAGGTTGTATTTCTGGTAGATGGTGATGTTGGAGGAGAAGTCCATGTCGATGCGGCCTTTTTCGCGGGCGCTCTTGGTCGTGATGACGATGATGCCGTTGGAGGCACGGGCTCCGTAGATGGCTGCCGCAGCGGCGTCTTTCAGGACGTTGACGCTCTCAATGTCGTAGGGGTTGAGGTCGTCGATGTCGCCTTCGATGGGGAGGCCGTCGACTACGAGCAGAGGGCTGGATTCGGCGTACATGGAGCTGACGCCGCGGATAGTGAGCTTACCTCCATAGGTGGAGAGACCTGCGACGCGGCCCTCAAGGTTTTGCAGGAGGGACGGGCTGTAGCGCTCCTCGATGGCGTTGGCATTGATGGTGGCGATGGCGCCTGTCACTTTGCGGAGCTGGATCTCCTGATAACCGGTGACGACTGAACTCTCAAGTGATTCCTGGCTGTAGGACATCTGTACATTGAGCTGAACGCGTCCTGCAAGCTCTTCCGTGACTGTCTCCATTCCGAGGAATGAGACCTCCATCGTCGAGTTCTGGGGATTTTTGATGTTGAGGGTGAAGATCCCGTCCGTATCAGTGGAAGTGAACGTCTTTTCAGTGAGGTTCTGAATGACGGCTCCGGCGATCGGCTGGCCTTCTGGATCTGTGACGCGGCCTTTCAGCTCTACGCCTTTACTTTTGGATGAGGTGCTCTGCGCCGTTATAGGCTGAGAGAATGCAAGCAGAAGCACCATCAGCAACATTGCACTCACGAGTGAGCGCAGTCTTGGATGTTTTACCGACATGATTTTGGTTAGATTAGTAAGTTTGTATCTAAGTTCGTCTGACTACAAATTAAATATTTTTATTTTGAAAATCCTAATACTTACTAATCTAATCTGATTATTTCTCAAACCGTGATTTGTCCGGATAGCGCGACTCGAAGGCCTGGACTATTGAGGCCTGTTTGTCGTGGAAGGCCTGCTCGCTCATTTCTACGTCGTTGATGCAGATGATTTTACAGTCTGGGTGTGTGATCGCATCGGTGATTTTGCCCATGGAGGCGACAGCGAGGGAGAAGTGCTTCCTCGTCAGGGGCTTGTTGATAAGCTTGCCGCCATAGTACATGTAGTCGAGGAAGAGATATTGGTTGTAGTTGTTTTCTGCCCTGAGGGGGCTGAGGGATGCTATGATTTCCGGGTAGATGGCATCGTAGAGCTTGTCGCATTCGCTTTTTAGCATGGGGGAGCATACGTGGCGCGGCCGGAGATAGGTGAGGCCCCTGCGCATGCCAAGGGCTTTGCGTGCGAGAGTGTCTGATCGTCTGACAAGTCTCATGAATGCGCTTGCGGAAAGAAGATGACGTGTTATTCCCATCGTAGGAATGCCGTCGGTGAAAAAATCCCCCTCCGTGAAGTCGTTCACGGGGAACATGTCGTCGTTGAAATATACGAAATGCTCAGAAAGACCTGCGATCCTGTGCAGGAACATCTCGATCATGGAACTATTGAATGTCGGTAGATACTGCTCCGGTATGATGTCCCTATGGCAGACAATCCCGACCGTATCCCTGTTTACCCATGAAGGCACCTGGCTGTCGGAGGAGACCACAAGATACACTTTCCTTATAAAGGGCATGTGTGTGGCAATACCCCTCAGGAGGTACTTCAGGAACCCCCAGTCGCGGTATCTCTTGCCGAGAGGCTTCTCGCTGACGTGGTCGTGATAGTCCTTTATCCATACGGGATCGGTCCCGTCGACATAGGTGATGATAGCGTCTATTTCCATAATAACCTCAGAATTTTGCAGCACATCTTGGTGTAGACCTGCTTTGTTATGGGCACGCGGCAGTTATGCACGTACTTCATCTCTGAAAGGATTTTCACGGCCTCCGGATAGGCGGAAAGCAACTTGAAATCCATAATAATGCAGCTGTACCATCCCGCACGAAGCAGGATGTCAATGCCGCAAGTGGTGACGGGCCCCTTGTCTTTGGGGAGCGAGTCGTACAGGTGGAGCATGTTCAGGGCTGAATGCTTCCTGGTCTTGACGATGAAGGCGCGGGTCATGGAGCCGCTTCGTCTACGCCTGTAATGGTAGAGCGGCCTCTTCAGATGGACGCATTTACGGGCGTTGTATAGTATCTGGGTGTTGAATACTATGTCTTCGTGATAGCCGTAGAGGGGGAGTATAAGGCCTTCCGTATTGATAAGGTCCCTTTTGACCAGCTTGTTCCACATGTATGCGCGGATGATGCTGTTGTGCATGGCCTTTACTGCCATTACGCCGTCTGTGGGGAAGAAATCTTTCTCCCTTTCGATCTTTGGCTGGCGTCCTTCGTATTCTTTGAAAAAATCGCAATAAACTACATCGGCATCTTCATCCACGGCCTTCTCTACCAGGCTGCTGATGTAGTCCGGCTCCACCCAGTCGTCGGAGTCTACCTGGATTATGTACTCACCGGTCGCCATCCCCATGCCCACTTTGCGGACAACAGGAAGTCCCTGGTTTTTCTGATGGATAATGGCAGTCTGGGATTTCCTCTCAGGGAAAGCCTCCAGCACTTCCTCCAGGATTTCCGCCGAACGGTCGGGACTGCCGTCGTCTACGAATATATACTGTATCTCTGTCCAGGTCTGGCTGAAAAGGCTCTCTGCACATTTACGTATGAACTGTTCGACACCGTATATCGGGACGATTATCGAAACTGTCGGCATATTTTCACTGTTTTCATGCATATCGCTGCAAAGATATAATAAATTCGGGACAATCCCGTGAAAGGCATGCTCCAATGCGATAAAGAGCATTTATTCCGCGATATGTGAAAAGAATTGTATCTTTGCGACGAAAGCAATCTCTCTTATGGAAGAAAAAGCATTATATCCTTTCCGGTTCCTTCCCAAGGACATTACTCTGCCCTGGGGAACCCAATCTTATAAAATAGCCGACCTGGGTGTGATAGACACGATGGTGGACAACGGCTGGTTCGGCGGCAACTCCCTGGCCGACCTCATGCAGACATATCTCGAACGCGTAGTAGGTGAGCCGTCATTCAACTACTACGGCACCCAGTTCCCCGTCATGGTAAAGACGCTGTCAGTCAACGGCAAGACCTCACTCCATGTCAATGCGGACGACGAGACCGCCGCCCAGCGTTACGACACCTTCGGCAAGACCGCCATCTGGTACATCACCGAGACCTCCGATGACGCAGTCATCTACCTCGGCCTGCGTCACGACATCAGCGCCGCCGACTTCTACACTTCATGCCTTGACGGTACCATAGAACGGCACCTCAACGCCATCCATCCCGTCAAAGGCGAATGTTTCCTCATCCAGCCGGGCACTGTCCATGCCGCCTCCGGGCACGTCGGAATAATAGAGATATCAGAATCGTCAGAGCTGTTCTTCCGCCTGTGCGACTGGGGACGCGAACACAACAACGCCACAGCCCGTGAAATGCACCTCGAAGAAGCCATTGACCTCATTGACTTCAAAGCCTATAAAGCCCCTGCATCCCCCGAGGCCGGAGAGACCTTCTCCCGCCGTCTCGCTGTCACTGACCAGTTTACCATCAGCGAGCTCCCGCTGCCAAAAGCCCTTGAAATCGGCACTGAAGGCTACGAGAGCTTCATTCTCTACACATGCGTCAGCGGCAGTGCGATGGTTCAGGTCCGAACCGAAGAAGGCAAAGACAACTGGCCCGTCCGCCCCGGCGAAGTCATCCTCATCCCCGATGAAATAGAAAACTTCACCCTTATTCCCGCCGAAAGCGGCACCGTCCTTCTGGAAACGGTAATAACCCCGCGCCCGGCCGAAGACCAGCCCGAAGAAACAACCGAAAACGCCTGACAACCATGCCTGAACTCGTCAGAATAGACAAATACCTCTGGGCAATCAGGGCATTCAAGACGCGCAGCGAGGCTGCTGAAGCCTGCAAAGGCGGCCGCGTCAAGGTCGGCGGAGACAGCGCCAAACCCTCCCGCCCCATCCATGAAGGCGAAGAAATCAAAGTGCGCAAGGGCGTAATTACTTATATATATAGGGTAATCCGACCGACTGAAAATCGGGTCGGCGCCGCCCTTGTGCCTCAATTTGCCGAAAATCTCACGCCGGAAGAGGAAATACTCAAACTAAAGGCCCCCGTGGAGACCTTCCAGCTGCAAAGGGACAGAGGCACGGGAAGGCCTACAAAAAAGGACCGCCGCGAGCTCGATGAACTGTGGGATACGCTGCTGGAAGACTGAAAAAACGTTTTAATTTATTTGATATTAAATAAATATTTGCATATATTTGCCCCAAGTAGTAGCATTTTAATCTAAAAGCAAACACAACTAATTGACACACAACAACGATACTATACCTAGTATTTCAAACTATCAACACCCTATCTTATGAGCAGTAAAAAGTTCTTTTCAGCTTTCCTGGGTTTGGTTCTTGCAATTGGCATGAACGCCCAGAACATTACTGTCAAAGGAACTGTCACTGACGAGACCGGAGAGGTCATCGTCGGTGCAGGCGTGGTCATCAAAGGCACTCTGAAGGGCGCCAATACTGACCTTGACGGTAACTATTTACTTTCAGCCGGCTCAAACGACATCCTTGTGTTCACATTCCTCGGAATGAAGGACGTCGAGGTGGCAGTTAACGGCAGAACAGTCATCAACGTGACCATGACCACCGATTCTGAGGCCCTCTCCGAATCAGTTGTTACGGCCCTCGGTATGAAACGCGAGACCAAGGCCCTCGGCTACGCCGTGACCGCAGTCTCAGCAGATGAAGTCCTTTCAGCCAACACCGTATCTCCGGTAGCCGCCCTTCAGGGCAAGGTCGCCGGTGTCGAGATCAACCAGGGTGACGGCGGTATGTTCGGTTCCACCAAGATCCAGATTCGCGGTGCATCCACTCTCGGCAAGAACAACCAGCCTATCTACGTCATCGATGGTGTTATCCTAGACAACGGTATCAACACATCCGATGCCGACTGGGACCAGAACAGCAACGACTACGGTAACCAGCTTAAAAACCTCAACCCCGACGACTTCGCGTCAATCTCCGTCCTCAAGGGCGCGGCCGCGACAGCACTCTATGGCTCACGCGGTCTCAACGGCGCAGTCGTAATCACCACCAAGAGCGGAAAAGCCAACACCGGCATCGGCGTCAACTTCTCCCAGACCCTTGGCATCGACTATGTCTACGACACTCCGGGCCTCCAGTCAGACTACCTCATCGGAGACTTCCCCGCCCTCGTTTACTATGGCGCGGACTATGAAGCTACACAGAACCCCTGGTCAGACCCTTATGGTTATGCCAAGAATGAGGCTGGCGTGTACTCCCTCATCGCACAGAGCGACAACTCCTACGGCTGGGGCTGGGGCGCTCCGATCAGCATGTACGAGGGCCAGCCCCTTGAGCTTTTCGACGGTACTATCGGCACTTTCAAGACCTATCCCAACCGCTACAAGGATGCTTTCCGCACGGGTTACAACACCAATACCCATATCTCCATCAACGGAGGTAACGACAGGACATCCTTCTACGCATCAGCATCATACAAATACAACCAGGGTACCACCGAAAACAACACCTTCAACCGTCTCTCCTTCCTCGTGAAGGCTTCACACAAGATCACGGACAAACTCCAGGTCGAGGCATCCTTCAATTTTGCCAACTCCAACCCTCGTAACGCCATGCTCAACATAGGCGACTACTTCGGTGGCGGCAGCTATCCGGCCGAGTATAACACCAAGTACTACAAGGATAAATACAAAGGCGCTCATGGCGGTCTTGCTTCCGGAACCTACGGTGACACCTACAGGAATGTACCCGGCAAGGGCCTCTGGTGGGCCATCTACGAAAACAACTATGAGCAGAAAGAGACATCCATCCGTCCTACCCTCGATCTCAAGTACGACATTCTTCCCTGGCTCACCTTAAATGCCGGAGGCAACTACAACTACTATGTAGTTCGTGGCGAAGGCAAATATCCCGGAAGCGGCTATGCCAATGAAGGCGGTGATTACACCCTCTCCAACGACTTCACCGAGCAGGTGAATGCCTACTATGGCGTCAACGCCAATAAGCAGATCAACGAAGACTGGGAAGTACACGGCTTCCTCCGTGGCGAATATTTCGACCAGAATGCGCAGTACAGCTACGCCAAGACGGAAGGTGGCCTCATCGTGCCCAACCAGTACTTCATCGCCAACTCCAAGAAGACCCCGAACCTGAAGTCATACAAGTACAACACCAAGCGAATCACTTCAGCTGTGTTCGCTGTCGGCGCAAGCTGGAAAAACCAGGCCTTCCTCGATATCACAGGACGTAACGACTGGTCTTCAGCTCTCGTCTATACCTCAGGCCGCGGCAATTTCTCATACTTCTATCCTTCTGTATCCGGATCATGGATAGCCAACGAGACTTTCAGGGAGTCTCTTCCCAAGTGGATATCCTTCGCCAAGTTCCGTGCATCCTGGGCCCAGGTGGGTAATGACACCACTCCTTACTACATCAACTCCGGCTACAACCTCAAGCACTCTATCTACGACGGAGACAATGACATCTACTCTCTCGAACTTCCCTCCGAGATCAAGAGTACGGACCTCAAGCCAGAGAAGAAGACATCATATGAATTTGGTATCGACTGGAGATTCTTTGAGAACAGGATCGGACTCGACTTCACATATTACAAGGAGAACACCCGCAACCAGATCATGAGCATCTCCGTGCCTGACGTATCCGGTATCAGGAGCGAGCTGGTCAATGCCGGTGATATCCAGAACAGCGGTATCGAGGTTGCCCTCAACACCACTCCCGTGAAAACAAAAGACTGGCAGTGGGATGTGGACTTCACCTATACCCGCAACCGCAACAAGATTGTCTCTCTCCACGAGGATGTGGCGGACTACATCGTCCTTGACGGCTATACCGACTACGGTAACTTCCGTATCGGTTCCGTAGCCAAGGTAGGCGGTGAATACGGTATGCTTATGACAGACTCAAAAATCAAACTTGACGAGGAGACCGGACTCCCTCTCCTGATGTATCCTGAAAGCTACCGTACTGCCATCTATATGAGGGAAGGAACAGTGAGTGAACTTGGAAGCATGCTTCCCAAATTCCTTGGCTCCATCAGCACCACACTCCGTTACAAGACTCTTGCACTTCGTGTGTCACTTGATGCAAGATTCGGCGGCCTTGTGGCTTCCTACAACTCCCGTTATGCGCTTTCATACGGTTTCTCCGAGACTTCACTCAAGTATCGTGAGGGTATTGAGTGGACATCCAACTATCCTGAAAGGGTCGGCATCACTTACCATGATGGTTACATCCCCGAAGGTATATTCCGTCCCAACACTGTCGTCAACGGCAACGACGTCAGCGGCATGACCTATCAGGCTGCTTACGAACAGGGCCTTGTAGAACCTGCGCATATGACCACCAGTTCCTATTTCAACAACAGCTGGGGCAACGGTGTAGTCAACGACGACTGGGTAAAGGAACTCAACTACATCTCCCTCCGAGAAGTCACCCTCTCTTACACCCTTCCCATGAAGTGGGCCAATGCTGTCAAGGCCAGAAGCCTCAGCGTAAGCGCTACGGGTCGTAACCTCGGTTACCTCCTCAACACTGCTCCCAACCATGAGAATCCTGAAGGCATCCGCGGTACCGGGGCTTCCAACTTCCGTATGCGTTCATTCGCTCCGTACACGGCTAGCTACATGTTCACCATCAACGCTTCATTCTAATTGGATATGAAAAATAATATCATAAAACTTTTTGTCGGAATCGCTGCAGCGTCGTTGTTGCTTTCAGCTGTCACGGGCTGCGACAAGAATGACTATGCAAAGATCAATACGGACCCGGCTAAGATCGGCGAAGGCAACGTTCCCTACCTGTTCACACAGGCATATCTCGAATTCGAGCCTTCAAGCTACCTCTACTGGTTCTATATCAGCAAGATTACAAAGCCTCTCGTGCAGGCTACCGGCGGCAGCCGCACCGACCGTTACAATGTGATGGGCGAGCTCGGCGGCATCGGTACCCAGTTCGTAGCTGTCAGGAAATACGAGAAGGAGATAGCTGATGTTATCTCCCGTATGTCGGAAGAGGATGCTGCCAAGTATCAGAATATCCAGGCGGCAGTCAATGCGATGAGTGTATATCTCGCCGTGCTTGATTCCGACCTCTACGGCTCCATCCCTTATACCGAGTCCTGCGAGGCTCGTTATGGCGGCACTCTTACTCCCAATTACGACACTCAGAGGGACCTCTTCAATGCCCTCATTTCTGAGATCGACGCCGATATCGCAGTCCTTTCCCAGAACCTTGATGGCCAAGTGATGGGCTCCCAAGATCCTGTATATAAAGGTAATGCATCCAAATGGCTCAAGTTTGCCAACGGCGTGAAGCTCAAGATCGCTATCCGCCTCCTTCATCAGGACAAGGCCACTGCTCTGCGTCTTGCACAGGAAGTGGGCGCAAGCGATGCCAATATCATGACTGTTGAGGACTCCTTCATCTACAACAAAGGCGCATCAGGGGCCAATGACATGGGCGACTATGCTTTCCACTTCGGCAACGGCGTAGAGGGCATGGGCAGCGCAAGAAAAGAAATCATTGATTTCATGAAGAAGAACACCGACCCCCGTATGCTCGTGATGTTCTCCAAGAACTCGTTCAATGCCGAGGTCGTTCAGGCATTCTTCGACGCAGAAATCGTTGAAGGCAATACTTCCGCCATCCCTGCTTATGTGCTCGAGAACATCAACTACACCACTGATGCTGAGACCGGCAAGAAGACTTTTGTCAGCTGGAAGGGCGCAGGCGAGCCTTGGGTCCGTTATTATGGTGTGCCTGTGGGTCTCAACATCAGCGAAAAGCCGGAGTATAGAGGTGACAACAACTACTTCGATTCCGGTAAGCTGATTCTCGGTGATAAATCTTACGCTGCAACTTCTTCTTTCACCGAGCGTCTTGTCCGTGGCCGCGTTGGTACATACACCTTCCCCACAAAGCCCGGCGTAGTGTCCCAGATCACTGAATATTCGGCAGGTATGCCCTGGTACGGCATGGCAATGTCCGCAGGCGAGATCAATCTCTATCTTGCTGAACTCAAGCTTGCAGGTGCATCCCTTCCCAAGACTGCCGCCGAATACTTCAAGGCCGGCGTAAGGGCTTCTGCCAAGGACTACAATACCTACGCTACCCTCAACAAGATCCCTTACACCACCAAGGCTTACTGCTACTCCGGTGACCCTCTTGACGCTCCTACATCCTATGGTGAAGATGAAATCAACGCTATGCTTGACAAGGATGACTATCAGCTCACCGGCGATCATCAGCTCGACCTTGAGAAGGTTTACGTCCAGCAGTTCCTTCACTTCATGTACCAGCCTGTCGAGCAGTTTGTATCTGCAAGGCGTGGCGGTGTGCCGATGGTGAACAGTACTCTTATCCCCTGGTGCGAGGACTTCGACGCTACCAAGGTTCCCCGCCGTCTCTATGTGGCTGAGCCTACCCTCACCGATGTAATGCGCGAAATCAAGCTCGCTGCATACGCCGAGGAAGGCTTCACCTGCACAAGGGGCGAGTCCTTCCAGACTCTCCACGACGAGCGTGTATGGTACGACAAGGGCGCCCCTGAGTTCGGTGCCGGTCCTAACCTTTAGCACAATTTTTGAATAGTTAATCGCCGGTCATGAGGTTCTGTATAAAGGCCTTATGACCGGCCTTTTTTATCCACATCATCATGAAACGTTTCTTACTGACCACGGTTTTTTCACTTGCGTCCTTCTTCGCCCTGGCGCAGGCCCCCGTATATCTTTTTGATAATTTCACAGACGGCACCATCATGCTGAAGAACAGGAGCGTCGTGAAGACGAAGTTCAATATTGACACTTTTCACGACAACTTGCAATACATGGATGGCGACGATGTTATGATCATGTCCGACTTGAGCAACGTCTCCTCCATCGTTATCGGAGGCCGTTCGTTCATTGTCAGCGGCAAAGATATCTACGAGGTGGTGCCGGTAGAAGGCGGATCCAGCCTCTTCGTCCGCTGGCATCAGAAACGCATCCCTCTCGGCAAGAAAGGTGCCTATGACCAGGTCGTACATGGCAGCGTCCAGTCTGTCGACGCGGACTATTTCTCCAACGCCGGCGTCAAGAACAAAAAACCCGAGCAGGAGATGCGTCTCATTACTGAAAATACCTATGCCATATACTGTGGTGACCGCCTTCGCACCTTCAAGGATCGCCGCTCCCTCCTTAAGCTCTTCCCCGCACACAAATCTGAGATAGAATCCTTCATCACCTCCAACTCCCTCCTCTTCACCTCTCCCTCCGACGTCATCCGTATTGTCGCTTACGCCGAATCGCTGTAAAATTCGTTTCCGAGATCCTCGGAGCAAGCTCCAAGGATGACGTGTAAGACTTTCCCGTCATTCTTGACCCGAAGGGTCGAGAATCTCATGGAAACATAACAATAAATGCGTATACTGAGTATTGGGGACCTTTTTTGGATTATGTTAATAATCCGACCGATACATCATCATTTATAAATGCACGAAATGTACTAGAACAAAGAATCAGTCCTTTTTATAAGGGCGCTGTTAATGATTAAAGATTGTTGGAGAATATTAAAAATATTATTAAGAATAAGTAATATATATAGTTTTGAAAAAATATATCACGATATTGATTTTCTCGTTGTTTTGTGTGTCACTGATTGCGCAAAACAAGTATCCTGACTACTACAGCGGTAGGAGTAGTGTGAAGGGACGAAACACAACGTATATGGTACAGAGGATTAATAGCTCCTTGGCTATTTATAACTCTTCCAATAAATATGACCCGGAAAAAAAGTTTTATCGTGTAGACGGAACGCAGTTTTCCCCAGGGGCTAATTTAATTCAGAATACTTATTTTAAGGCTTTTAATTTTTCCTTTAGTTTAGAACGGGAAGAGACTCTTTTCCTTAATTACGATTATCCTACAATGATGATTACTTACATTGTTGATACTAGTAATGGGAATACTTTAGAGGTGAGGTTTCTGTTATATAATGATACATGTGATTTAGAACATTCGATTTTTTCAATAGAACCTGAGGAGATTGAAATCTTCGAAAGGAACCTAAAACAATATGTCAAATGGGAAGTGGGGAATAGTGCTAGAGATGTCCCGTATTGCGTTATGTCGCAATGGGCCGTTTCTCCTTCTAAGATGAAAGACAATGAATGATAAGTAATAGGATAGAATTTTATGTGCTATCAATCCTTTCACTGATTGGTATAATCGAGTCTTTTCTTCATTTGATATCGTGGCCTGCGATTGAGGGAGCATTTTATGGTTTGTGCTCTCTCTCCGCGGTTATACTGCTAATAGATGGTATAATCGAATCTAGTAATGTTAAGATGCCTGTACATTTCGGATGTCGGTTGACTTTGTACGTTTATGCAGTGTGTTCCTTAATACTTGTTTCGCTATGTGTTAAAACATGCTCTAGGGCTTCGTTATTCTCACTAATAGTTGCAATTGTCTCATATCTTATTTTTTATAGACGCAAGAAGGCGAATGTAATCCCCATATCCGTCTTCTCATTGATTATTTTTTTCTGATATTGTATGTTTTGTTTTTAATAAGACCATCATCTGCGATGGGGCGAATCACAATATGGAGAGTTTGTCTGGAAATGGTGCAGGACCACCCTATTTTTGGATTTGGAATTGGAGGTTTCTCTAGGAAATATATGAACTATCAGGCACGGTATCTTTCGCAAACATCCCCTGATATTTCTCACTGGCTAGCAGATGATATCTTCTGCCCCTATAACGAGATCCTACATCTTTTGATCACGTTTGGAATACCAATTTCAATCGGAATGGTATTTTTAATCTTATTCATCATACGGCATGGCATAGAGAATAAAAACCCATTCTCACTCCACTTGATATATCTGAGCGTTTTCTCTCTCTTTTCTTTCCCTTCTTATCATTATATTACCATTGTACTATTTCTCTTTTCTGCTTTACTAATACTACGTAAAGGAGAATTAAAGTATCAAAAGGCCATAATTTTGAGTATTGTATTTGGTATTTTTGTTGTGTCAGCATACTTTTCTTTGCAACAATTCGTATTGAGGGAGTCCGAAAAATCTTTCGCATATGGCAAGCCGCTTGATGATCTTATGATGAAAATGGTGGAGAATTCTCCTTTTTTACTAGATTACTATGTTAATACAGCGTATGAACATGGATTTGAACTATCAGATGATCTGATTAATAGAGCTGTTAGATATATCCCTTCTTCTCGTATTATGGTGATTGCCGCTGATAGAGATATTGAAAGAAATGAGTATAATAAGGCAGAAGATAAACTTAAGGTTGCTGTAAAAATGGTTCCATCTCGCATTTGGGCTCGCTCAAAACTATTTGATTTGTATAACAAACAAGGACGGGTTAAAGAGGCTATGGAAATAGGGGATGAGATTTTAAAAATGCCATTAAAAGTAGAAGGAGCAGAAGCTTATATTATTCAAAACAAAATAAAACGGCAAATGCAGATGATGACTCCGCAATTATAGCTTTGTCTTTACGTTGCCGAGACTACCATCACGGATATTATTCGCGAGAATAAGATTGCCGCATATCAAAAGGAAGTTACGGCCGTGAGACCATAACTTCCTTTTGAGTAGTGAAAAGGGGGAACTGCGTTATTTTTCGGAGAAGTAGCGCTGGTACAGGCCGTAGAAGCCGGCACCGTGGCGGGCTTCGTCTTTGGCCATCTCGTGGACAGTGTCGTGGATGGCATCATAGCCAAGCTGCTTGGCGCGGGTGGCGATGGCGAGCTTGCCGTCGCATGCGCCGGCTTCGGCCTCGAACCGTTTCTTGAGATTGGTCTTGGTATCCCATACGACTTCGCCGAGGAGTTCTGCGAATTTGGAGGCGTGATCAGCCTCTTCGAAAGCGTATCTCTTGAATGCTTCGGCGATTTCAGGATAGCCTTCGCGCTCGGCCTGGCGGCTCATGGCTAAGTACATCCCGACTTCGGAGCATTCTGCATTGAAATGCTCTCGAAGACCTTGCATTATCTCTTGGTCTTCGACTTTGCCGTCACCGATGTGGTGCTCACAGGCCCACTGGGGCTTGCCGCCTTCTTCTTTGATTTCTACGAATTTGCTTGCGGGTGCTTTGCACTGGGGGCAGTGCTCGGGAGCGGCGTCACCTTCATGTACATAGCCGCATACGAGGCATCTGAATCTCTTTTTCATGTGAATGATCTTTTTAATTGTTATTGATAAATTGTAATAATTCTAAATTCGATACAAAGATAACGGTTTCTTTCCAGAATGCAAATTATTTTGAAAAATTCTAATTTTCGAGATTCTCGGCCCTGCGGGCCAAGAATGACGTGTGAGGCCCAAGAATGACGGGGATGACATGTGGGATAAAGAATGACGGAATTTTGTTAAATTTGCATTATGGCCCAGGGCGATTAAAAACACGAAAATATGACACCATTTTTGCGGCAGGTGGCCGCGTATTATTTCAGGAAAGAGAATAATATAAGGGAGTGCTGCTTCGTATTCCCGAACAGGCGTTCACTGACTTTTTTCAGGAAGTATCTTGGGGAGGAGGTGGCCGCAGGGGAGGCCCGTGTCCCGATAATCGCGCCTCAGATGTATACCGTCAACGATTTCTTCTATAAGGTATATGATGTGGATGTCACGTTGAGGGTGAGACTTCTGATAGAGTTGTACCAGTGTTATAAAGATTTATATAAGAATGCAGAAAGCCTTGATGATTTCATCTTCTGGGGCGATGTCCTGCTATCGGATTTTGATGACGTGGACAAGTATCTCGTGGACGCTGACAGGCTGTTTACGAATGTGGCTGATCTCAAGAATATTCAGGATGATTATTCATATTTGACTGATACCCAGCGGAAGGCGATAGAACAGTTTGTGTCGCACTTCCAGGGAGGTGTGGGTGATGTCAAGGCAAAATTCCTGCAGATCTGGAATATATTGTTACCGCTGTATAAGTCATTTAATGCGCGATTGGAAGAAAAGGGAATGGCTTATGAGGGCAAGGTGTACCGCGCTCTCGCCGAGAGGGCGACTGCAGAGCCGATCGCAGATATAATGGCGGAAGCGTTTCCGAAGACGGGGAAGTTTGTATTTGTCGGGTTGAACGCTCTCAATGCTTGTGAGAAGAGGGTGATGGATAAGATGAGGAATGCGCATCTGGCGGAATTTTGTTGGGATTACGGTGAGGGTATGATTTCTGATCCGCTGAACGCGTCGTCGTTTTTCATGAAGGAGAATGTGGTGAGATTTGCACCGCCGGAGGATTTCCGGCTTGATGTCGAGGGACTTGCCGAGCCTGAGCTGACGGTAGTGAGCGTACCGTCGTCTGTGGGACAGGTGAAGTTGTTGCCGTCAATCCTGGAAAAGGTCGGGGCAAGGGGGGAGGATACTGATACAGCTATTGTGTTGCCTGATGAGAGCCTGTTGATGCCGCTGCTGAATACGGTGCCGCCGGAGGTGAGGGATGTGAATGTGACGATGGGGTATCCGATGGGTGGAAGTGCTTTCTTTGCGTTGATGAGGGATGTGGCGCTGTTGCAGTTACATGCACGTTTCAAGGATGGGAATTGTTCGTTTTATCATAAGCAGGTGTGGAGTATTTTCGCGAATAGCGTGTTCAGGGCGGCCTTGGCAGGGAGATCCTCGATTGTTGCAGAGGATAACATGATTGTGGAAAAAATCAAGAAGGAGGCGAGGTATTTTGTGAGGGAGGAGGATTTTGGCAGTGATGGGCTGCTGGGAATGGTGTTCAGGCCGGTGGTGAAGGATGTGAAGGTGGCGGAAGAGGGACAGTCGCTGGCACTGGAGAGTTATCTGGCGGAGGTGGCGGCTGAAGTGGGAAGAAGGCTTCGCGGAAGAGAGGATATGGCGCTCGAGCTGGAGTTCGCAAGGGAGTATTATACGACGGTGAATGTATTGAAGGGGCTGCCGCTGGCCGTAACGCCGGCGACGCTTGTGAGAGTGCTGGAGAGGATGCTTGCAGGTGTGGCTGTGCCGTTTGATGGTGAGCCGCTGAAAGGTCTGCAGGTGATGGGACCCTTGGAGATGAGGGCGCTTGATTTCCGTAACTTGGTGATTATAAGTGCAAATGAGGGAATGTTCCCGAGGAGGAACGTCAGCTCATCGTTTATCCCGCCGGAGTTGCGGAGAGGATTTGAGCTGCCGACGTATGAGTATCAGGATGCCGTGTGGGCGTATTATTTCTATAGGATGATAAGGCGGGCAGAGAAGGTGTGGATGCTGTATGATTCACGCACTGAGGGACTTAGAGGAGGTGAGGAAAGCCGGTATGTGAAGCAGCTGCAGTATCATTTCAGGAGGCCTGTAAGAAGGATAGCGGCTTCGGCCGATGTGAAGGTGTTTTCGGTCGGTGATGAGATTCCCAAGACTCAGGAGGACCTGGATGTGATCGCCGGAGGTCATTTGTCGGTGTCTTCGGTACAGTCGTATCTGGCCTGCCAGGCGCAGTTCTACTATAAGTACGTCAAGAAGCTTGAACCTGAAGATGAAGTGGCGGAGTCGCTGGATGCCGGCATGCTTGGCAACGTGTTCCATAAGACAATGCAGAAGTTGTATGACAGACCTTCTGTAAGCAAAGAGTACATTGAGGACACATTGAAAGATACTGGCAGGGTCAAGGCGCTGATCAAGAACTATATTATCGAGGAAATGAAATCGCCCGAAATCGTTGGACGCAACCTTGTAATCGGTGATGTAATTTATCAGTATGTCCGCAAGGTGCTTGAACGTGATAGGGAACTGCTTGCCGTTTACGGGGTAGGGGCATTCAATGTGCTCGGGTTAGAGAAAGAGTATAACTGGTATCTTGACGGGCAGCGGTTTTATGGAAAGATAGACCGTATGGACAGCTTTGTGGATGACGAGGTGCGCATTGTTGATTATAAGACGGGAAGGGTGAAGGATAATGAGGTAAACATCACGGATGATAATGCGGAAACAATCGTGAAATCGCTTTTCGCTCCAGATGTCAAAAGCCGCCCTAAGATTGCTTTGCAGCTGTTTCTGTATGACAAATATGCTGAGAATGATACGGCAGGCAAGAGAGTGGTGAACTCGATATATTCCACTTCAATGCTGTTCAAGGAAGAGGTGCGGAATATTCCGTATAGCAGGAAATTCGCAGGACTGGTGGAGGACAGGCTGGTGCATACGATCAATGAAATAAGGGATTTATCCATTCCGTTCCGGCGCACGTCGAACGGGGAAGTATGCAAGTATTGTGATTTTAAAATGATCTGTGGGAGATGATTACGATAATGAAAGCGTCGGCCGGTTCGGGAAAGACATGGAACCTTGCCGCAAGATATATTGAATGCCTGCTTTGCAGCGACGCCCCAAGGGCTTACAGGCACATCCTCGCCGTAACATTCACCAATAAGGCCACGGACGAGATGAAGCGCCGTATTCTCAAGGAACTGTATATACTTTCTTCCATGCCGTCGGAGTCGGGGTATTTTTCCCGGCTTGTACCGGCGGTATGTCCTACGGAGGGGATACTTCGGGAAAAGGCGGAGAAGCATCTTTGCTCAATCCTGCATGACTACAGCGCTTTCGCCGTGAGTACGATCGACCGCTTTTTCCAGCAGACGCTCAGGGCATTCTCACGTGAAATCGGGCAGTTCTCTTCCTATCAGGTGGAACTGGACCGCAAATCCCTTGTGCGGGAGAGTGTGGCGAGGATTCTCGACTCAATCACCGAGAATGACCGTAAGCTCATCGACTGGCTAACTGGCAGTGTCATGGACAATCTGGAGCAGGGGAAGCGTTTCAATCTGGAGTCACAGCTTGAGGAGATAGCTGTGAAGCTCAAGTCGGAGGACTACAGAAGTATTGTTGAAAAGTATGGTATAGATGAGGAGAAAGTGTACTCCAAGGATAACCTTCGGGCAGTTAAGGAGGAGTGCGACAAGATCATAAGGGAGTTTAAGGTGGATGTCCGTGACAGGGCGACCGCCGTGCTTGACACTTTGAAGAGGGCAGGTGTGGAGCCGGAGCAGTTTTATAAAGGATTTCTCAAGAACACGCTATATACCTATGCCGAGATAACTTCATCTGATAGCGTTGAGGCACCTTTGGATAACTTTGTCAAGAGAATATCAGATCCTGATCAGTGGTTCGCCAAGGCCAACGCCAGGTTGCTGCCGCTTGTGGACGGAGTGCTACAGGGGCCTATGGAAGACCTTCTGGCACTGTTTAATGAGCGTTTCAAGGCATATAATACGGCTGTTATCCTGAAGGGACAGATATACGGTCTTGGGATAGCAGGGGAGTTGAACAGGGAGTTCGCAGCACTGATGAAGGAGAAGAATGTGATGTGTCTGGATGACTCCAATACGATTCTGAGAAATATCATCGACGGTTCTGACGCTCCGTTCGTGTATGAGAAGCTGGGTGTAAGATATGAGGATTTCTTGTTGGATGAGTTTCAGGATACGTCCACCATCCAGTGGGAGAACTTCAGGCCGCTGCTTGTGAACAGCGAGTCGCAGGGGAATTCCCATAATCTCATTGTGGGAGATGTCAAACAGTCTATTTATCGTTGGCGCGGCTCGGACTGGGGGCTGCTGGACAGCCGGTTGCCGGAGGAATTCCCACGCGGGGAAGTGGTGTCGCTTCAGGATAATTACCGTACTCTCCGGAAAATAGTCGAGTTTAACAACGGCTTTTTTACTTATGCCGCTTCTGAGCTTGACAAACTTTTCGATACGACGGAGGGGGAGAGGAAGGTTGCTGATATCTATGCCGATGTCACTCAGACGCCGAAGG
>JAFZPY010000004.1 GCA_017552475.1 Bacteroidales bacterium
GCTTGGATTCGGCCGCTGCCGAATCTCGCTCGCGATACCCAAGGCCGAAGAATACACCGGACCTTCTTACTTCGAAGGCAAGGCGATTGCCACCTCCTACCCTGAAGTACTCAAGAGATTCCTCGCGGAAAACAAGGTCAACGCTTCCATCCGCGTCATCAAAGGCTCCGTCGAAATCGCCCCTGCGGCAGGCATCGCCGACGCCATTTTCGACATCGTGTCCTCCGGCGGCACCCTTGTCTCCAACGGTCTCAAAGAGGTGGAGCAGGTGCTCTCCTCCGAGGCTGTACTCATTGCGAACAAAAACCTCTCCACCGAAAAGAAAGCCATCCTCGAAGACATCCTCTTCCGCTTCGACTCGGTGAGCAACTCCCGCGACATGAAGTACATCCTCATGAACATTCCTTCCGATATGGTCTCCAAGGCACTTGAAATACTTCCTTCAATGCGAAGCCCGACAGTCATGCCTCTCGCAGCAGAAGGCTGGTGCTCACTACATTCTGTAGTAAAATCCGCAGACCTCTGGGACAAAGTAGCCCGTCTCAAGAAAATCGGTGCCGAAGGCATCCTCGTACTCAACGTAGACAAAGTGATAGCATGAACATCATAGACAACCCCTCAAAAGCCATCTGGAGCAAGCTCACCCGCAGGGCGACGACAGACGACACTCTGATAGAAGAGCGCGTCCGCACGATTCTGACCCGTGTCCGCGAAGGCGGCGACGAAGCCCTGCGCCAAGTCACCGAGGCCATTGACGGCGCCGCTCCTGCCGAATTCAAAGTCAGCGCCGAAGAAATAGCCTCGGCTGCGAATGAAGTCTCCCCAAAGGTCAAAAAGGCCATCCAGGAGGCCTCAGAACGCATCAAAGCTTTCCACAGCATCCAAATCCCGGCACCTGTGGAAAACAACAACAAAGGCGTCCGCTGCATCCGTCGTTTTCTCCCCATTGAGCGCATAGGCCTTTACATCCCCGGTGGCAGCGCTCCCCTGTTCTCCACCCTCCTGATGCTCGCCATCCCTGCCAAAATTGCCGGCTGCAAGGAAATCATCCTCTGCACGCCATGCAACAAAGAAGGTCGCATCGCCCCGGAAATCCTCTACAGCGCATCAGTCTGCGGCATCACCGACATTTACCGTCTCGGCGGTGCGCAGGCCGTGGCTGCCATGGCATACGGCACGGAGAGCATCCGTAAGGTCAGCAAAATTTTCGGCCCCGGCAACCGCTACGTCATGAAAGCCAAACAGATAGTCAGCTCTACCGGTACGGCAATCGACATGCCCGCAGGTCCCTCCGAAGTGATGGTTCTCGCCGACAGCACCGCCGTTCCCGAATTCATCGCCTCCGACCTTCTCTCCCAGGCGGAACACGGCCCCGACAGCCAGGTCTTCCTCGTCACCACCGACCGTGACATGGCAGCCAGGGCCGATGAAGAAGTGAATCGTCAGCTCGACCTCCTGCCCCGTCGCGAAATCGCGGCCAAGGCCCTCGACAACAGCCGCATAGTCATCTTCGATGACCGCGATGACGCTATCGCATTTGCCAACGCCTACGCCGCCGAACACCTGATTATCTCGATGGAACAGCCCTGGAGCGCAGCTCAGCAGATCACCGCCGCAGGCAGCGTATTCATCGGCAACTACTCCCCCGAAAGCGCCGGCGACTATGCCTCCGGTACCAATCACACACTCCCCACCCTCGGTCTGGCTACGGCATTCTCCGGCATCGGCACCGACAGCTTCATGCACGCCGTAAGTTATCAGGAGCTCTCCCGCGACGGACTCAAAGCCCTCAGCGACACAATCATTACCATGGCCGAAGCCGAAGGCCTCGACGCTCACGCCAATGCAGTAAAAACACGACTTAACAAATGACAATCGAACAGACACTATCCCTCGTACGGCCCTGTATCGCTTCACTGAAGCCCTACAGCACTGCCCGCGACGAGTATCAGGGCCCAATCGCGACCTGCCTCGACGCCAACGAAAACCCCTACGACAACGGACGCAACCGTTACCCGTCAACAGCGCTGAAAGACTCTCTCCGAAGCCGCATCGCCACCATCAAAGGCGTCCCGGAGGAAAGCGTTTTCCTCGGCAACGGCTCCGACGAGGCCATTGACCTGTGCTACCGCATCTTCTGCACCCCTGGCCGTGACAATGCCGTCATCATGGCACCTTCCTACGGCATGTACACCGTATGCGCCGACATCAATGACATCGAAGCAAGGATGGTCCAGATCAATGACGATTTCTCCCTGCCGGTCGACCGTCTCCTTGCCGCAGCGGACGGCAACACCCGCCTGATGTGGGTGTGCTCTCCCAACAATCCTACCGGCAATGCATATTCCCGCGAAGACCTCACCCGACTCGCGCGCTCGTTTGACGGCGTGCTCGTGGTGGACGAGGCTTATATTGATTTCTCAACGGGACCGGGGATGTTGCCGATTCTGGAGGAATTACCCAATCTCATTGTCCTGCAGACCCTTTCCAAGGCCTATGGAATGGCCGGGCTGAGGGTCGGGCTGGCATTTGCCCATCCCGGGATTATCAAGTTGTTCCGTCAGGTGAAGTATCCTTATAATATCGGTACTGACACGCTGGAGCTGGCGTTGAAGGTGCTGGATGAAGGAAGGATGAAGGAGCAGGTGGATGTCATTGTCTCCGAGAGAGATAAGCTGGCTGTGGCGTTGAAGGGGTATGGCTGCGTCAAGGAGGTATTTCCGTCAGATGCCAACTTCCTGCTGGTGAAGACGGAAAGGCCCCGTGATCTGTACGATGTATTGCTGCGTGCCGGATTGATTGTCAGGGACAGGTCTGGAGTGAAGGGTTGCGAGGGTTGTCTCAGAATTACCGTGGGGACGCCGGAGGAGAATGTGAGGCTGCTGGAGGTTGTCAAGGCATTTGATACTGGTAATGAGGTGGATGCGGAGGTAGCCGGAAGGATTGGCATTGTCACGAGAAATACCCGGGAGACGTTGATAAGGGTGCTGGTGGATCTGGACGGGAAGAGCCCTTCGCATGTAGCGACGGGGTTGCATTTCTTCGATCACATGCTGGACCAGATCGTGCATCATGGCGGGGTGTCGTTGCAATTGGATGCTGTGGGTGACCTCGCTGTGGATGAGCATCATACGATGGAAGATGTGGGCATTGCCCTGGGTTCGGCCATTTTGAAGGCTCTGGGCGACAAGAGGGGTATTGAGAGGTATGGGTTCGTGTTGCCGATGGACGAGTGCGACGCGACAGTGGTGCTGGATCTGGGTGGAAGGATTGATTTCCGTTGGGACGTGGAGTTTACCAGGGAGTTTGTGGGTGATACGCCGACGGAGATGTTCAGGCATTTCTTCCAGAGTCTCGGCGCCGCGATGCAGGCGAATCTGCATATTTCAGCCCGCGGGGAAAACAACCATCATCTGGCTGAGGCGGTGTTCAAGGCATTTGCACGCACGCTGCGCGCGGCGGTGTACCGGATGCCGTTTAATTATGAACTGCCGTCAAGCAAGGGGGTTCTATGATAGCGATTATTGACTACGATGCCGGGAATATCCGGTCGGTGATTAACGCCCTGGAGAGAATTGGGGTCAAGGACTATGCGCTCACGGCGGATGAGACGATGATAAGAGGATCCGACAGGGTGATTTTGCCCGGAGTCGGGGATGCGTCGGCGGCGATGAAGAGTCTTCGCGAAAGGGGGCTCGATTCTGTAGTGCCGACTTTGAAACAACCCGTTCTTGGGATTTGTGTCGG
The DNA here is from genome assembly GCA_017552475.1 of Bacteroidales bacterium. Classification (GTDB taxonomy): domain Bacteria; phylum Bacteroidota; class Bacteroidia; order Bacteroidales; family UBA932; genus Cryptobacteroides. Next base: position 3,748 of record JAFZPY010000004.1, read on the forward strand.
GATGCAGCTGATGTGCCTCGGAAGCGAGGAGGGCAATGTGAGATGCATGGGGATTTTCCCCACGGAGGTGAGAAAGTTTGACGCTGCTCCGGATCTGAAAGTGCCGCATATGGGTTGGAATGCACTCAGGAGGCCCTGTGGGCCTCTGTTCGATGGTATCCCGGACGGGGCTTTCGTGTACTTCGTGCATTCGTATTATGCGTCCGTGTGCGAGGCTACGGCGGCGCAATGCATGCATGGCGTGCCATTCAGCGCCGCCCTCTCGGCGGGCAACTTTTTCGGGGTGCAGTTCCACCCCGAAAAAAGCGGTCCCGCCGGCGAGCGTATCCTGCGGAATTTCTGCAAGCTATGAGATCCCCGATCATCGCCTCGCCTAACGGCACGGCCTCGTCGGGGATGACGGCAAGCTTGAAGATGACCGTCTTCGAGATCCTCGGAGCAAGCTCCAAGGATGACGCGCTAAATAGTTCGCCGTCATTCTTGACCGTCACATCTCACCGTCATTCTTGGCCGTAAGGCCGAGAATCTCGAAAACGAAGCAACACACACGTCATTCTTGGGCTATGCCCGAGAATCTCGAAAACGATAAAAACACACTGATATTTAAAACAATATGATAGAAATTATACCAGCCATTGACATCATCGCCGGACGCTGCGTGCGCCTGACGAAAGGCGATTTCGCCAGTGAAAAAAGCTATGACGTGACGCCGGTGGAGATGGCGTTGAAGTACGCCGAGGCCGGGGTGAGACGCCTGCACCTTGTGGACCTTGACGGTGCCAAGGAGGGCAAGCCCATGAATATGAAGACATTGTCAGAGATTCACAAGGCTGTGCCGGGGATGGATATTGAGTGGGGCGGCGGCATTTCCAAGGAAGACCATGTGGATATGGCATTGGAGGCCGGCGCAGGTCATGTTATTGTGGGAAGTACCGCGGTCAGGGAGCCGTTGAAGATGGTGAAGTGGCTGCGGGAGTTTGGTGGGGAGAAGATTGTGCTCGGAGCGGATGTCAGGGACGGCGCCGTTGCTGTAAAAGGTTGGACGGAGACGTCGGAGGTGACGGTAGAGGCTCTTGTGGAGCGGTTTGTGCCTAAGGGGTTGAAGGAGGTCATTGTCACGGATATTTCGCGTGACGGGATGTTGCAGGGGCCGGCTGACGGGTTGTATGTTGCTCTGAAAGAGAGATTTCCGGAGGTAGTGCTGACTGTCAGCGGAGGCATTGCTTCGATGGAGGATATTGAGAGGCTTAACGGGTTGGGGCTTGACAGGGTGATTGTCGGCAAGGCCGTGTATGAAGGTCGTATTAGTCTTAAAGAGATTGAGTTATGGTCGCAAAAAGGATAATCCCGTGCCTGGATGTCCGGGACGGGCGCACTGTGAAGGGGGTGAATTTTGTGGGGCTGAAGGATGTTGGCGACGCCGTGGAGCTTGGCGCAAAGTATGCCGCCGAGGGGGCCGACGAGCTTGTGTATCTGGACATCAGCGCCACCGTAGAGGGTCGCAGGACGTTTACTTCGCTGGTCAGTGAGATTGCGGCCAGGATTAATATTCCGTTTACTGTTGGAGGTGGGATTTCGTCATTGGAGGATGCTGCAAGGCTGCTGGATGCCGGAGCGGACAAGATCAGTATCAACAGCGCCGCCCTGAAGAGACCGGAGCTGATCAGTGAGATTGCGTCACATTATGGCAGTCAGTTTGTGGTGCTTGCGGTGGACGCTCTTTGCCGCGACGGACGCTGGGTGGCGACGACGCATGGTGGGCGCGTATTGACGGACCGGGAGTTGTTCGAGTGGACGCATGAGGGACAGGAAAGGGGGGCTGGTGAGTTGTTGTTCACGTCAATGGACCATGACGGGACGGGGAAGGGGTATCCGTGTGAGACGTTTGCCGAGTTGTCGGAGAGGTTGTCGATTCCCATCATTGCTTCAGGCGGGGCCGGGTCGGTCAAGGACATTGCTGATGTGCTCACGGTCGGTAAGGCTGACGCTGCGCTGGCGGCAAGTATTTTCCATTACGGGGAGATTCCGATTCCCGTGCTGAAGAGAGAGTTGTTTAATATGAATATAAATGTAAGGTTATGATAGATTTTTCAAAAAATGCTGACGGCCTCATTCCGGCCGTGATACAGGATGCCGAGTCGCTTAAGGTGCTGATGCTCGGGTATATGGACAAGGCCGCTTATGAGAAGACGGTCGAGACTGGGCTGGTGACTTTTTTCAGCCGTTCGCGGCAGACGCAGTGGGTGAAGGGTGAGACGTCGGGGAATTTCCTGCACGTGGTGGAGATTTTTCCGGATTGTGACGCGGACACGTTGTTGATTAAGGCGCGGCCTGACGGTCCGACGTGCCATCGCGGGACGGTGTCGTGTTTTGATACTCCTGACGCTGAAGGGTTTATTCGTTCGCTTCAGGGTGTCGTGCAGGGGCGTCATGCTGAGATGCCGGAGGGCAGCTACACGACGCATCTGTTCCGCAAGGGTGTGAAGAAGATTGCGCAGAAGGTCGGCGAGGAGACCACCGAGGCCATCATCGAGGCCATTGCCGGTGACCGTTCAGCGTATATTTACGAGGTGTCGGATTTGTTGTATCACCTGCTTGTGTTGAATGAGCAGATGGGAGTGTCGCTTGCCGACCTGGAGGCGGAGCTTCGCGACAGGCACGCGTAGACTGGTCATCCCCGGCAAAGCCGTACCGCGTCAGGCGGGGTTTTGGTCGGGGATTTCTTATTCGCTTTGTCCTGACTGCCTGTTAATAAAATTGACAAGTTCCCGCGGGTGCGAACAACTAAAAACATACTTCTTATCGTTCGTACGGATAAGCACCAGATTGTTCAGCTCCGTTGCATACATAGTATAATTACCCAGTCTATCGCTTATTGAAGCGACCGAGGAAGCCAAACAGGCCGCCACTCCCGAAAGTCCGTATGGAATTATCAATGTCTGATTTCAAAAGCTGCTTAGCCTCAATAATCTCATCACGAGATATCTCCAACAGGCCGAACAGCCTGCTTACTGATACCTTCTCATCGTCTGCTTTCAACCGTATCGGCATAAAGCCGGCTCCGATAATCACCGTCGCCGCAAAAACAACTAACAGCAAATACTTCAGCCATAGCATTGACACCGGAAAGTTACGTGATATCAGCATCACGCTGGCCCCGGCCAACACTACCAAGGTCACAATAGTCACCGCCAGCATTCCGCCACTCCAATGGAACGGTACGGAGAAAACGTTGCCCTCTGTTCTCATAATACAATACGATTTATTTTCAAAAATCACTGTCATTCAAAAGTAACAGTTTACCCGTTAACTTCCAAATACCTTATTGACGGGACGCCGCTTTTCAAAAGCCGCATTCTCCGGTCCACAGTTTTGTGGTCCACAATTTTGTGGAATGAAAATATGCAATGCAAGAAGGCCCTACAGCATATTCTCCGGGCGTCGCCTGTTCTCCTCCTGAGCCTTCGCTACGCTCATCCTTCCCACAATCTACGGCGTCCTGCTACGCAGAACTTGTATCTTGCGGGCCCCTTCCATTTACGGAGCCATGGATGGCTACGGGCTCCAGAGGAGAACAGCCGCGCCCTGCGAGACAAATCATTTCAAAGAATCAATCCGAAGCTTAGCTTGCATGTTAAGTTTTTTTATCTTTGCCATATGAACATGAAGAAAAAACGACCATAGAGCTGATAAACGAATCCGAGAAAGCATCCCTATACTCTATCAGTTTTGAAAAAGACGGGAGTACGGAATTTGAAAAATACTCAGAAAGAACATTACCAATGGATACGTTAGTATTGAGGAAAGAGAATTATCTGGAATAGAGGACATTACTTTTGAAATTTAGCACAATAAGGTATGCGGAACAAACAAAAATGGCTTAACAACAAAATTGCAGCAGTATCTCCAACAATCATGTCTGAGGTACAGCTGTCAGCCGACATCATTGCCCGCATTGACGTAATTCTCAAACAAAAGGGCATGACTCAAAGGGACCTAGCCCACAAAATGGGCAGATCAGAAGCTGTCATCTCAAGATGGACAACAGGGTTCCCAAACCTCACGCTTAAATCCATTGCTGAAATATCCACAGCACATGGTGAGCCCCTCATAAACGTAACTTCGTAGCGTGCCATTTCTCCTGGGAAGCCATTCAATGGAGGGTCTGTAGCCTTCCTTATCGCTTTTTTCCTCGGCTTCCTAGGCTGGCGTCATTGTTATCCGTTCTTTGTTATTATCGATATAACTAATTATCGAGCTACTAATTATTTTTTCGAAGCAGCGCAACTAACGAATAAAATCGTTAAATTTGTGTTTGTTAAAAGAATCCCTAATTAATTGCATTAAGCAAAATGACGGCACAAAGCGAACAGGCGCTTGAGAACGGGCTGATTTCAACCTTGCAGGACATGAGTTACGAGTATGTCAAGATCAAGGAAGAAGCTAATTTATACAGCAACCTTAAGGCGCAGCTGGAAAAACATAATGCCAAAAAGCTGGCCGAGATAGGCCGGACGGCATTCACCGATAAGGAATTCGAGAAGATCTGCATCTATCTGGAGGGCGGCACCCTCTTCGAGAAGTCCAAGAAACTCCGCGACCTGTATCCAATGGAAACCGAGGACGGCCAGCACCGTATCTGGGTGGAGTTCATGAACAAAAACCACTGGTGCCAGAACGAATTCCAGGTATCCAACCAGATTACCATGGAAGGCCGCAAGACCTGCCGCTACGACGTTACCATCCTCATTAACGGACTTCCGCTCGTACAGATTGAGCTCAAGAAACGCGGCGTAGAACTGAAGCAGGCCTACAACCAGGTGCAGCGCTACCAGAAGACTTCCTTCCGCGGCCTCTTCGACTACATCCAACTCTTTGTCATCTCCAACGGCGTCAATACACGCTATTTCGCCAACAATCCCAACTGCGGCTACAAGTTCACCTTCAACTGGACACTTCCCAATAACGAGCCCGTCAATGACCTGAGCCAGTTCGCGGCCCACTTCTTTGACAAATGCACCCTGGGCAAGATGATTTCCAAGTACATCGTCCTGCACGAGGGAGACAAATGCCTGATGGTCCTCCGTCCGTACCAGTACTACGCAGTGGAGAAGATACTGGACCGCGTCCAGAACACCAATAAGAACGGCTACATCTGGCATACTACCGGCGCCGGCAAGACGCTGACCTCCTTCAAGGCGGCGCAGCTGGTCGCAGAGCTGGACGGTATCGACAAGGTGCTCTTTGTGGTGGACCGCCATGACCTTGACACCCAAACCAAGAGCGAATACGAGGCATTTGAGCCTGGAGCAGTGGACGGCACTGACGATACCTACGAATTGGTCAAGCGCCTCAACTCTGATAAGAAAATCATCCTCACAACCATCCAGAAACTGAACACCGCCATCAAGAAAGACTTCTACAATAAGCGGATTCAGGACCTTCGGGACAAGAAGTTTGTGATGATTTTCGATGAGTGCCACCGCAGCCATTTCGGAGAGTGCCACCGTAACATTGTCAATTTCTTCCGGAACCTCCAGATATTCGGCTTTACCGGCACGCCAATCTTCCCGGAGAACGCCAAGCAGGATATCACCACCTACGAAGTCTTCGGAGAATGCCTCCACAAGTACATGATTAAGGATGCCATCGCGGACGAAAACGTCCTGGGCTTCCTCGTGGAATACTATCAGGGCAAACTGGACGCCAATGAGCAGAGCGATATCCGGATGAAGACCATAGCGGAATTTATCGTCAACAACTTCCGCAAATCCACCTTTGACGGCGAATTCAACGCCCTCTTTGCCGTGCAGTCCGTCCCGATGCTGCTCAAATACTACAAGATTTTCAAGGACCTGCAGCCGGATATCAAGATTGCCGCCATCTTCACCTACGCGCCCAATACCAGCCAGGATGATGCCAAAACCGGCATGAACCAAGGCTTTGAAACGGACTCCACACAGGCGGATGAGCTGCAGGCCATCATGGATGACTACAACGCCAATTTCGGCACGGCATTCACCACCGACAACTTCGGTGCCTACTACGACGACATCAACGAGCGCATGAAAAAGCGCAAGGCTGGCATGGAACCCATAGACCTCCTCTTGGTCGTGGGCATGTTCCTGACCGGATTTGACGCCAAGAAACTCAATACCCTTTACGTAGATAAGAACCTGGAGTACCACGGGCTCCTGCAGGCGTTCAGTCGCACCAACCGCATACTGAATGAGAAGAAGCGCTTCGGAAAGATCCTCTGCTTCCGTGACCTCAAGGCCAAGGTGGACGAATCCCTGAAGCTCTTCTGCGACGGCGACCCCAATGTGGGTGTCCAGCGTCCGGAGTTCAAACAGGTCAAGCGCGAACTGAATGAGCTCAGCGAGGCGTTCCTGCAGAAGTATCCCACCATGGAGGCCGTGGATGCCCTCAAGAGCGAATACGACAAAAAGAAATTCCTCCTGGCCTTCCGCGACATCATCAAGAAACGCGCTGAAATCCAGATATATGAGGACTTCGATGCTGATGACCCCGGCCTTATCCTCACCGAGCAGGAATACAACGACTATCGCTCCAAGTATCTGGATATGACCGTTGGTTTTATCATAGAAGAAAAGGCCGAAGAACCGGGTCCTCTGGAAGATCCGCAGAACGAGTACGGTGACGGCGGCAAGCTGGAGGACATTGACTTCTGTCTGGAACTGCTGCATAGCGACGTCATCAACGTGGCCTACATCCTTTCCCTCATCAGCAACCTGAATCCTTCCGATGAAGACTACGAGCAGAAGCGTCAGGAGATTCTGGACACCATGATCAAGGATGCCACCATGCGCAAGAAGACGCGCCTCATCGACGAATTCATCAAGACTAACGTGGACTACGATAAGGAAGGCTTCCAGCGGGCCAAAGCAGACGGCACTATGGATCTGGAGACTCGCCTAAAAGACTACATCATCGAGAAAAAGACAAAGGCAGTGGAGGACCTTGCCATGATGGAAGGCGTGGATGCGGAAGCCCTAGGCAAGTACATGTCCGAATATGACTACCTGGGCCGTGAAAAGCCGGAAATCATTCAAGAGGCCGTCCGCAAGAAGAAAATAGGCCTGCTGGCCCGTAGCACCACCGTGCGCCGCATCGTTGAGAAGATGCGCGAAATCATTGACTTATTTAGTTGGGAATAAATAATTATGAGCGAAGAACTACAACAGATACTCCGTACCCAGCTTTGGGACGTTGCCAATAAACTCCGGGGAAATATGACCGCCGGAGACTTCATGTATTTCACCCTCGGTTTCATTTTCTACAAGTACCTCTCCGAGAAGATTGAGCTGTACATTGACGACCAGCTCAGCGAAGACGGCCTCACTTTCAAACAGGCCTGGTCCTCCGACGAAGAGGAACTGAAAGCGGAAATCCAGCGCATCTGCATGGAAGACCTTGGCTACTTCATTGAGCCGGAGTTCCTGTATTCTTCCATCATCGAGAGTATCAGCCACAAAGAGAACATCCTGCCCCAGCTGGAGCGCAGTCTCAAAAAAATAGAGGACAGCACCATTGGCCATGAGAGCGGCGACGACTTCGGTGGTCTGTTCTCCGACATTGACCTGGCTTCCCCTAAGCTGGGCAAGACGGCGGATGACAAAAACAAGCTCATCAGCGACGTTTTGGTGGCCCTCAACGGCATTGACTTCGGCCTGGAGGATGCCCAGGACATCGACATCCTGGGTGACGCCTATGAGTATATGATCGGCCAGTTCGCTGCAGGCGCCGGCAAGAAAGCCGGTGAGTTCTACACGCCGCAGGAGGTGAGCACCATCCTTTCCGAGATTGTGATTACCGGCAAGACCCGCCTCAAGACGGTTTACGACCCCACCTGCGGCTCTGGCTCTCTGTTGCTTCGTACGGCACGTGGAGGTAACGCCGACGAAATCTTCGGCCAGGAAAAGAATCCTACCACCTTCAACCTGGCCAGGATGAACATGCTGCTGCACGGCGTCAAATACAAGGACTTTGATATCCAGAATGGCGATACGCTGGAAAAAGATGAGTTCGGTGACCGTCAGTTTGACGCGGTGGTTGCAAATCCTCCATTCTCGGCCGAGTGGTCCGCTGATGCCAAGTTCAACAACGACGACCGTTTCAGCAAGGCCGGTGTTCTGGCTCCGAAATCAAAAGCGGACTACGCCTTCATCCTTCACATGATCTACCACCTCAACGACGGCGGTACAATGGCCTGTGTGGCTCCTCACGGCGTCCTGTTCCGTGGTGCTGCAGAGGGGAAAATTAGGCAGTTCCTTATTGAGAAGAAGAACTACATCGACGCTATTATCGGACTCCCGGCCAACATCTTTTACGGCACCAGCATTCCCACCTGCATCCTGGTGATGAAGAAATGCCGCAAGGAAGATGACAATATCCTGTTTATCGACGCCAGCAAGGAGTTCGAGAAGGTAAAGACGCAAAACAAACTCCGTCAGGAGCACATCGACAAGATTGTCAGCACCTACCGGGAGCGCAAAGAGATTGAGAAATACAGCCACTGCGCCACCCTGCAGGAAATCAAGGATAACGACTACAAC
>JAFZPY010000035.1 GCA_017552475.1 Bacteroidales bacterium
TATTGGGCAATACTGGCCGTGCTGCTCTCTGCCGGGCTGGGTATCTGGCTGGCATTCCGCAAGATGGCGGCGATGAGAGCCGACGTTGCCGGGACCCGCAACCGCAAGGCTACCCGCCAGGCCATGAAGCGCCTCAAAGCTGCTGAGGGTTTCCTGCGCCAGGACCTCCACACAGCATTCTACGAAGAACTGCACAAGGCTCTGCAAGGCTTCATTTCCGATAAATTCAATATGGACATGGCTGACCAGACGAGGGAGAATATTGCAGCTGCTCTTGAGAGAAGCGGCGTGTCCGCAGAACTGAACGCGGAACTGACCTCCCTTCTTGACGCATGCGAATTTGCCCGCTATTCGCCCGGCAGCGGTCATGACGCCATGAACGAGCATTACATCACCGCCGTCAAAGTGATTTCATCCATTGATTCAGGTATGAAGACAAAGAGAAACGGGACATCCGCCATTGTGGCGGCGCTGTTCCTGATTGCACTTCCACAGGTGGCTGATGCCGAAGCCGGCAACTACCTTGACTCCCTGTGGACAAGAGGCGTGGAGGCCTACAACGTCGGACAGTGGGATGCCGCAGCCAGGAGCTGGCAGGATATCCTTGACGCCGGAGTACAGGGCAGCGACCTGTATTATAACGCAGGCAATGCCTACTACAAGACCGGTGATATTCCCAAGGCCATCCTCAACTTCGAACGCGCCCTCAGGGCCGATCCCTCCGACAAGGATGCGCGATACAATCTCGCACTCTGCAACAGCCTCATCCAGGACAAGATAGACGAAGTCCCCGAGTTTATTGTCGAGCAGTGGGGACGCAAGATGTGCTACCTCCTGCCTTCAGATAAATGGGCAGTTCTTTCATTGCTGTTCGCCGCCCTTATGACAGGCATGGTGCTGCTGTTCCTCCTCGGGCGCACCGCCGCCTGGAGAAAGACAGGCTTCTTCACGGCCATCGCGGCCCTTGTCATCGCCTTCTTATGCTGGGACTTCGCCCAGTGGCAGAAGTCTGACTACCGCCATGCCGACGGCGCCATAGTGATGCAGGCGGTGGTTTCCGCCAAGAGCTCACCGTCCGCAGACTCGTCGACCGACCTTTTCATCCTCCACGAAGGAGCCCGCGTCACTATCCTCGATACAGTGTCGGAGTGGTACAAGATATCCCTTGCCGACGGGCGGCAGGCATGGCTTCCCGCCTCATCGGTAGAGATTATCTGAAAATTGCAATGTGAAATATTTTAAGTATATTTGCAAGTTAGTATTCATGCACGTGTATTAAACAAGTTATATCGATATGCTTTTCAATCTTTTACAGGCAGACAGCCTCACTGAAGCAGCCGCAAATGCAGCAGCGCCCGTCGTACAGACCACAGAGATGCACATGAGTCTTTTCTCACTTTTCAGAATGGGCGGATGGCTCATGTGGGTACTGTTATTCCTGTCCGCGACAGCCATCTACATCATCGGCAAGAAATGGTGGATGATCCGCAAGGCATCCCAGATTGACAACAACTTCATGAACGATATCAAAGACTATGTGAATGCCGGTAAGCTCAAATCCGCAGTCACTCTTTGCCAGAAGTTCGACAACCCTGTAGCCCGTATGATTGAAAGCGGTATAAGCCGCATCGGCCGTCCCATGAGCGACCTCCAGACCGCAATTGAAAACGCAGGCAACGTGGAAGTCGCCCGTCTCGAAAAAGGCCTCCCCATCCTCGCATCCGTAGCCGGCGGCGCTCCTATGATAGGCTTCCTCGGCACCGTAATGGGTATGGTCCAGGCATTCTTCAACATGTCCAAGGCCGGCAACAACATCGACATCACAATGCTCTCAGGAGGTATCTACACCGCGATGATCACCACGGTCGGCGGTCTTATCGTCGGTATTATAGCCTACTTCGGCTACAACTGGCTCACCTCCCAGATCAACAACCTCGTTTACAAGATGGAAAGGTCCACTGTGGACTTCATCGACATAGTTCTCCACGAACCCACAGAAGAATAGCGACATGGCACTCAAAAGAACAACGAAGATAGACGCCACGTTCTCGGTATCGTCCATGACTGATATCGTGTTCCTGTTGCTTATCTTCTTCCTTGTGACCTCCACGCTGATCAACCCCAACGCCCTGAAGCTCCTCCTCCCCAAGAGCACGGGCCAGGTATCGGCCAAGGCCACCGTGAGCGTCTCCATCAAAGACTGGCAGGACGACACCTACACCTACCACATCAACGGTGACAAAAATCCTCTCACCTACGATGCCCTCGAAGATGAGCTCGTCACCCTCCTCCAGAGCGAAGAGGACCCCACCTTCTCCATCTACTCCGACGAGTCCGTTCCCATCAGGGAAGTGGTCGGCATCATGAACATCGCCAAGCGCAACCACTACAAAGTCATACTCGCCACCCAGCCCGAATAGGATGAAACAATACAGGCTCATACAGCAGACACGGGACAGGAACAGCGTCATCAGCGGATTCGTACTGACGGTGCTGGCTCATCTGGCCGGTATCGGACTGTGCGCATCTTCGAGCCTGACATATCTTGATCCCCCGCCGCCGGAGAACTCGTTTGTCATCGACTTCACGGAAGAAGTCGAAGAAGAGACTCCCAAGCCCGCCGAGATCGGTTCGCAGCCCCAGGCCGAAGAAATCGACCGTACCAAGCCCGTCGAACTCATCCAGAAATCCGAGTCCCCTGTGGAAAACGTCGCCAAAAACGTCACTCCCGCCACAAAGGACAACGGCCACGGCGACGTTGAAGTCCCAGCCCCTCCCGTCAAGGAGGAGCCGAAGCTCGACCCCAGGGCATCTTTCCCCGGCATGGCCAAAGAGGACAACACCGCGACCACACCTCATGCGGCTGACAAAGCCTCAGACGCCTTCAAGGAAGGGCAGCCCGACGGCAACTCCGCCAATGCCCGCACCTCCGGTACCGCCAACGCCCACCTCAAGGGGCGCAAGGTCATGGGCACGCTTCCCAAGCCGGCCTATGCCAACCAGAAAGAAGGCATCGTTGTCGTCCAGATCAAAGTCGACAACTACGGCAAAGTCATTGAAGCGATTGCCGGTGCTGACGGCACCACCGTCACGGATGTTACCCTATGGAACGCAGCGCGCAAAGCTGCAATGGAGACTCATTTTGACCAAAGTGCCAGCGCACCTGCCGTGCAGGTCGGCACCATTACATATATATTTAAACTTAATTGACGCGTGTATGGCGTGAGCCATCAACAGTACGTACAACAATTTTTATTTTAACACGCCTAAAAAGGCACAAAAAACTATGGACAACTTCAACAAGGACGGCAAAGACCGTCAGGAACGTAGCGATTACGGACACAAAAGAGCAAGAATTACAAGAAAGGCCACCCACAATGACAGTGCAGAGAGAGTAGTCTTTTCAGACAGCGCCGACAATGCCGGCCGTTCAAACTATTCAAGCGAGCGTACCTACAGCTCGTCCCGCTCCTACGGGTCATCCCGCAGCGAAGGCGGCTACAACCGTGGCGGTTACAATTCCAACCGCAGCGGCTCCTACAACAGCAATCGTGGCGGATACAACCGCGAAGGCTACAACAATGACCGCGGCAACGGCGGCTACCAGCGCAGCTCCTACGGTGAGCGCCGCGAAGGAGGCTATCAGA
>JAFZPY010000036.1 GCA_017552475.1 Bacteroidales bacterium
ACCTGGTCGAGCATTTCACGATGCTGACCCGTGACACACACGATTGTCTCGAATTCCGCCGGATATTTCAGGAATTCCTTGACAAGCGGTGACATCTTGATAGCTTCGGGACGGGTCCCGAAGACAAGCATAACTTTCTTCATGTAACAGTGTTTGGTTTTATTGTGTGGTAAGCTACTCCAGCACCTCAAGGAACTGGGCGGGGATGTAGCTCGTGGCGACAGCGACGACGCCTTGGATGCATACGATGAAGCGGCGGCGGTGGTCAATGCGGCGGATGTAGCCTTCATGTCCCTCGAAGGGGCCTCCAGTGACACGGACACGGGTACCGGGGAGTTGATCCGGCGGGAGGTTGACGAGTTCCATGCCCTTATCCTGGATGGATGTGACGAGGATGAAGTTGCGCATGTCGGACTCCTCGATAGTGGCGGGCCCGGTGCGGTCAGCACGGGAGTAAATCATAAACTTCGAGAAGTGCCTCGTGTGAACTTCACGCAGATCGTCAATCGGGACATGTACGAAGACGAGGTCACCGATCAGAGGCCTCCGGATCCATCGAACCTCAGTCCCATCGATCTCCTGCACGATCCTGGTGGGGATATAGATTTCGTCCGCCAGACCTTCGAACAGGCCGCGGACTTCTTCGCCGCGGTTGTAGAATGCCTTGAGGGCAAACCATTGAGGGATATTTTTCATCCGTGGATTCTCTGCTAAGTGTGTGGTTATATTACAAGTCCCCCAACCCGTGTGCAAGGTGGAGTGACTCAAGGGTTTATCCGGGACCTTCCCCGGACCGGCGGCTCCGATACGACCACGCCTCAGACATCCGCAAACCCATGCCGGTCTTGTTCAAAAATAAGACCAGCCTCTACAAAGATAGATTTTTTTATTGTCAGGAGCAAATCGAAGACACAAAAAAGCCGTCCCGCTTACTCGCGGCACGGCTTCATAGGAATCATCTGAATATTATGATTTACGGCTGCAGATGGCGGAGCCAAAAGGTGTGGTTGGCGTCTTCGTAGTGCCGGCCCTGATAGCCATGATAGCCGTGCATGCCGTCGGGATAGATCATGAAGTCGAAGCGCTTGCCGCCCTTGTGCAGACGGTCGATGAGCTGGAGGGTATTCTGGAAATGGACGTTGTCATCGCCGGTGCCGTGGGTCAGGCGAAGCATGACGGAAGGGATGTCGTTGACGGTTGTTTCGTCGTAGACGGCGGGATAGTTGTCCGTCATGTCGAGGACGCGGGAGGATGCGTAACCGTCAGGATTGTCCTGAGGTGTTCTCATAAAGCGTTCGGTGTAGTGGCTGTCGTAGAGGGCCCAGTCATATACGCCACCGCCGGCGATGCCATAGTGGAACCAGTCTGAGTATTTCAGGAGAAGCGTCGTGGTCATAGTTCCTCCGAAGGAGAAGCCTGTGACGCCGATTTTGTCGGGTCGTACGTACGGCAGGGATTGGAAGTATTTTGCCCATTCCACATAATCGAGAGCCTCGCGGGCTCCGAGATTAAGGTAGACCTGATCAAGGCCGGCCCGGCCGTTGTGACCTGACGAGCGGCAGTCTGCCTTGGCATAGATGATATCATGCCGGGCATACCATTGGTTAGATTCCGATGGCGTTTCCCATTTGTCGTAGACCATCGGGTTGTCAGGGCCGCCGTAGAGGTAGATGACGACCGGGTATTTGCGTGAGGGCTCGAAATTGTCAGGAAGCCAGACCTTGGCGGGGAGTTCAAAGCCATCGACGTTGATGGTGCGCATTTCCGGGATTGAGTAGTGCGAAGGATCGTATCCGGTGGCGGCAGAATTGTAGGTCCGGATTGGTTTGGAAGGGGCAGAGATGGGGCTTACAACGACTCGTGAGGGGGTGTTGTGATTGGACAGGCGGGCGATGAAGTATTTTCCGTCAGGCGAAATTGCAACGTTTTCGGCATGAAGGGCGGGGTCTGTGATGGCTGTGATGCGGCCTTTGGAGTCCACGCGGTAGAGTGTTGAGCTGCAACGTGAATCGCGTTCGGCAGTGAAGTAGACTTCGCCTTTGGACGTGACGCTAAGAAGCTGGATACGCCAGTTGGAGCCGTCGGTGAGGCGTCGGAGAGAAGTGCCGTCGTAGTTGAGCGAGTAGATTTGCTGCCAGCCGGTCTCGAAATTACGCGCCATGATGATGCCAGTGGGGGTAAAGAGGATCTGTTCGGGCCAGTCGAGCCAGCTGTTGGGATATGATTCATTGTATATGAGACGCTTGGAGCCGTCGGATGGAGTGACGGCATAAAGCTCCAGTGTGTTCTGGATGCGGGGCATGCGAGGCACGATGAATGTAGTGCCGTCGGCATTCCAGAATGGCGTGCCGAAGTATTGGTCATCGGCGGGGTTGAAGTCTGCCCATGTGATGGCACCGTCATCAGTGAGATCGGCGATGCCGATGGTGACGGATGGATTGGAGGTGCCTGATTTGGGGTAACGGGTGGTACGCAGGGTGCCGGTGCGGCCGAAGGGGGAATGGATGGGGAAAGTCTCGACGTTGCTTTCGTCGAAGCGGTAGAAAGCGATCCTGCGGCTGTCGGGAGACCACCAGAAGGCCCTGTATTTGGAGGGGCGCCCGAAAATCTCTTCGAAATAGACCCATGAGGCGTATCCGTTCATGATGACATCGGATGCGTCGGTAGTGAGTCTGCGGGTGTCGCCGTTCTGTATATTATATATGTAGAGGTCGCCATGCTGCGTGTACGCGATCAGGGTGGAGTCCGGTGACCAGGTGAGGTTGAAGGCATCCTCTGGTGCTATGGGGAAGCCGGCGGCCGCTGTTGAGTGCGCCGCGGTCACTGAGCCGTTGCGAACGTCCACTATTTCGTCGCCGATTTGTGCTTTTCGGGCATCAAGCCATCTCCACTGGCCCGGGATCGGATTGAAATCTTCCGCTGCTGCAGCCAGCGTCGCCATTGCCGCCAGTGCGGCCGTCAAAATTCTCACTGTCATTTGAATATGGTATCTTTAAAATTAACAAGATATACTTTTTCCACCGCCCTGGTCAGTGCCGTGTACAGCCACTTGATATCGTCGGCCGTCAGCACGTCCTGCCAGAAGGGATTGTCGATGAACACGCACTTCCACTGTCCGCCCTGGGATTTGTGGCATGTGATAGCTTCGGCATATTTTAGTTGGAGTGCGTTGTAGAACGGATCCTCCCGCACAGCTTCGTATCTTTTCCTTTTGCCGGTGATATGGGAATAATCAGCGTCCACGCCACGGTAAAGCTGGTTCTGCTGTTCGTATGTGAGCGACGCGCTCTCCGATTCCAGCGTATCGAGGATGACTTTTGCCGTCAGTTCCTGGTCGTCATAGTCTGGCAGCGAAAGCCTGGCATCAGCGAAACGGAAGCCGTACCTTTCCTCGAAGTTCCAGATTTTCACAAGTTTGGCAATATCGCCGTTGGCAATATAGTCGAGGCCCTTGACTCCCTCCACGAACTGGTAGCAGTTCTTCACTATCATCAGCTTGTCCCCCTTGACGAGGCGTTCCTCCTTGAACTGCACCTGCGCACGGATACCCTCATTATAACGTATCGCGCGTTTGTTGGAACGGCTGAGCACTATCGTTTCATCCTCGCCATACTTGTCAAATGCATCCGTCAGCGCGTCAATAAGTTCTCCCCCGCTTATTCTTTCCACATCATCAAAGCCTTCAGTCTTGAGGCCCAGTTCTTCCGCGGGCACCATCGGCTCACCATAAGGGTCCGAGGCCAGTTGCGTACGCAGCAATGTCGCGTTGTACAGAATGCCACTCTCTTTCTGCTGACGCACTACCGTGGTAAGTTCCTGATATATCACTCCGCCAAATCCGTCCATATAATCAGGAGACAGTGCCGGGGAGCTGTCGAGCCCCACAGGCGGGAGCTGGGCGGAGTCGCCGACCAGAATAAGACGGTTTTCCACACCGGAGCGGACGAATTTGATGAGGTCTTCCAGAAGGTTGCCGCTGCCGAAAGCGGCAGAGCCCGGGCCGCCGGAATCAATACCGATCAACGAGACTTCATCCACGACAAAGAGGGTGTTGCGTGATTTATTGGGCGCCTGGGAGAAGAGGCCGAAGCCGTCCTCCCCTATCGATTTCTGGCGATAAATATGCTTATGGATAGTATATGCCGGAAGATGGGCATAGGATGAAAGCACTTTAGCAGCGCGGCCGGTCGGTGCAAGCAGCACACATGGGGTCTTGAGTGAATGCAGGGTGGAGATGACGGCGGACAGGGCGGTCGTCTTGCCGGTACCAGCGTAGCCGTTGACCACCATAATATCAGCATCATCCCCTGTCAGGAAATCCGCTACGCCATGTAGCAGCCTCTCCTGACAGGGGGTGGCGTCATAGTCCAACCGGCTTTTGAACTGGGTATACAGGTATCCGCTTCGATCCATATCGTACAAAAATACGTTTTTTTTACGACATGGAGAAGCGGAAGCCGGACTTAAAGGACTCCGAGAATCCTCGAGCGGGACAGCATGCAGTCACCGATGGGAGCGGCACGCTTGCCGAGTGCGGAGAACTTGATAGTAGTATCCTGATTTACAATATTCTGGGCGAGCTTCTTGACAGTAGACCTGACGGGAAGCATGAGGTAGTCCCCACCGACGGCGAGTTTACCGCCGATGACCACGAGTTCGGGGTTGAATACATTGATAAGGCCGGCAATTCCCCTTCCGAGTGTGGCGGCAATCTCTTCGAGCACCTCGATAGCGAGGATATCCTCTTCCTTGATAGCTTCGAAGATGTCGTCAAGAGTGAGTTTAGCGCCGCTCTTGTATTTGGCGGAAAGTGAAGAAGCCTTGCCTCCCTTGAGACGTTCCATGACCATTCGGTGAAGGGCTGAACCGGATGCTCCGGTCTCGAAGCAGCCCACCTTGCCGCAGCGGCATATTACATCATTTTCCAACAGGGGGAAGTGGCCGATCTCGCCGGAGAAACCGGATTTACCATAGAACAGCTTTCCGTCGAGGACCATGCCCATTCCGAGGCCCCAGCTGATATTGACGAAGATCACATTCCTCTCCTTCTCCACCACGCCTTTGAGATACTCTCCGTAGGTCATGGCCCTGGAGTCGTTCTCCACGTGTACGGGAACGCCGAGGTCATCTTCGAGGATCTTGTTTATTGGACGGTCTCCGTCAGGAGAATAAGTGTAGCTGTAGCCGGTCTCCGGATTGACGCGGCCGGCAAAACTTACACCGCAGGCGAGGACTTTGTCCCAGTCCAGGCCCGTCTCGGCGAAGAGCTTCTTGATGGATGAGCTGATTTTATGGAAAGCTTCCTCGGTCGACTCCATCACGAATGATATGTTGTCCTTAAAGAAGACTTCATTGCCTTTGAAGTCTGTCACTGCGATAGCGGCATGACTCTGGCGGAAATCAGCACCGACGAAATAGCCGGCGTTGGGATTGAGGCCGTAGATACTCGGACGGCGTCCGCCCGATGTTCCCTGCTTGCCAAGATCGATCATGAACCCATCACTCATGAGTTCGCCTATGAGTTTTGTCACTGTCGGAACGCTGGTATTGATCTCTCTGCTGAGGTCTGAAATGCTGTACTCTCCATTATTGATGCACAAGCTGAGAATCCTCTTTTTGATAATTGAGTTTTTCCCGTCTTTGCGGGTAAGAAATGTTCCTCTCATTATTATTGCTATTATATATTTGTTATTAAATGCACTAATTTGATTGATATTGCGAATTTACATATAATTTTTTACAAAATCCAAAAAATTAAATAAAATCTTTCGATAAATATATTTATAAGCTGTTTATATTTTGATGGCGAAAAGATTTATGCGGATTTTTGAGATGTTATTTATGAAGAAGGAGCATCGTCCGATGCCATCTGACTGATGAAATGTAAAAAAAGGCCTTAAAAATTGAAGTTGATAAAATTAAAACAGCTTCTTGATAAATAGTTATTATCTTTGCATGTTAAGAAAACACTACTCTTTCAAGGTATGTTTAGAAAACTGTCCGGCCGTATCCGTGCGGCAAAACTATCCCTCAGGATGAAACTGATGCTGAGCATCGGCAGTATCGCCGTCGTGCTGTTTCTCTCAAGCGTGATCTCCATCATGCAGTACAGCAAGATGAGCCACTATCTGTCCGACCTCATTGCCGACAATATAAAAAGTATCAACACCGCCCAGCGCATTGCCACTGTCTGCGACGCCTACAACCTCCGCATCCTCGAGGTGGTCGGTGACGAAAGCGTGAAGGACCTCCCCGAATTTGACCAGGAGGACTTCCTCGCTTCCGTGAACGCGCTCAAACGCTCACAGACCAGAAGGGACATCTCCCCTCTTGCCGACTCGTTACTCTACGCCTACTCTGCATACATTCTCACCTCCATGGAGCTCAACGACGTCATTCTCTCCGACTTCATTGACTCCCGCACATGGTTCGTAGAGAGGCTTCAGCCACAGTTCAACCGCCTCCAGAAACGCATCTCCATACTCTCCAACCGTATCTACGAAGACCTCCGCAACAATGCCGAACGCTTCGACAAAGGCTTCTACCGCAGCATTATTCCCGGCGCCGTCGCAGTCGCGATGGGCCTGCTGCTGCTGTTCATGTTCTTCTTCTTTATAAATGTATACTACGTCAAACCGGTATACAGGATGCTTGATGAACTGGACAATGTCCTCCGGTTCAACCGCAAATACAACTACACCTTCGACGGAGACGACGAGCTGGCAAGGCTCAACAAAGGCATCACCGACATTGTTGAAGACAACCGCGTCCTCAAACAGCGCATCGCAGACATGCGCGACAAGATCAGCGGCGACGACACAAAACCCGGCAACAAATGAATTATAGAGTCATAGCGAGGAACGTAGGTCTCGCCCTGTTGGTGAGTGCCCTGTTCATGTTCTTGTCCATAGTGGTGTCCATGCTCCATGGCAACGACGGTGCTTTCGCGCCCCTTACCATCAGCTTCCTCATCACATTCATCGTCGGCGCCTTCCCATTCATTTTTGTGCGCAAACCAGGACGCATCTCCCTCACCGAAGGCTATCTCATCATCGTGCTGTCGTGGCTGCTGTCATTCGTATTCGGCATGCTTCCCTATGCCCTCTACGGCGAGCCGTTCTCCATTGAAAACGCCTGGTTTGAAAGCGTTTCTGGCTTCACGACGACCGGTGCCACCATACTCGAAGACATCGAACTCCTCCCTGACAGCCTCCTTTTCTGGCGTTCCTCCACCCACTTCATCGGCGGACTCGGAGTTGTCGTCTTCCTGCTCCTTATCATCCCCGACTCATCTCCCATCAGGCTGAAACTGACCAACATGGAAGTATCCTCCCTCTCCCGCGACACATACTCCACAAAAGCCGGCAAGTCAGTCTGGATCTTCGCCTATGTCTACATCGGCATCTTCGTAGCAGCCCTTATAAGTTACATCCTCGCCGGAATGTCAATATTTGACGCGCTCAACCATGCCATGAGCGTCTGCGCCACCGGCGGCTTCTCCAACCGCAATCTCTCCATTGGTGCCTTCGACTCCACGGCTATCAACCTCATCACCATCTTTTTCATGCTAATAGCGTCAATCCACTTCGGACTGATCTTCATAGCTTTCGCCACACGTTCCCTCAAGCCCTTCAAAAACCCCATCCTCCGCTTTTACATCCTGTCCCTCGTCATCTTCTCCGTCATCACATCAATCTCACTCAAGATGGAGGGAGCATGCCAATCCTGGGGCCAGGCCTTCATGAACGGCTCATTCCACATCGTCAGCTACGCCTCCACTACGGGCTTCGCCATAAGCGACAACTCACACTGGGGAATGCTCCCGAGCACAATACTCCTCCTGTCAAGCATCTTCTGCGGCTGTGCGGGCTCCACCACCGGCGGTATCAAAATAGACCGCCTGCTGGTAATGTACAAAGCCATCATCAATAAAATCCAGGACATAGTCCACCCCAATTCGGTCAACGAAATCCGCATCGGCCGCCACATCCTCCATTTTGACAACGTCTACCCCCATATCCTATACCTGACACTCTACTTCCTGGTGCTTTCACTCTCCATCGTAGCCAGTCTCATCTTTGCTCCTGACTCGCGCGACGCCATCTCCGGCGCCATCTCCACTCTCAGCACCGTAGGCCCGTCCATCGGCGACAGCATCGGCTCCCTCGGCAACTTCAACCACGAACCGATAGCTCTCAAAATAATCTTCAGCCTCAACATGTTCCTCGGCCGTATTGAAATCTACCCTCTCCTGGCCGTTTTATCAATGCTTTTATCCCGTCATAAGAAATAAATGCGTATCTTTGTAAGATAGAAGCATAGATGACAATATGATAAAATCAATGACTGGCTACGGCAAGGCCGAGGCCGCACTAGAAACAGGAACACTCACAGTCGAAATACGCACTCTCAACGGAAAAAGCGCCGACATCGGCCTCAAAAGCTTCATCCTCCCAAAGGACAAGGAGATTGCCGTCAGGCAGAAAATCGCCGCATCCCTCATCCGCGGCACCATAGATATCTTCATCAACTTCGAAGCCAACTCCACAGAAGCAGCCAGGCCCGTCAATGCCGAACTTGTCGCAGCCTATTTCAATGAATTAAAAGCGCTTCGCGCCAATCTTTCCGGCAACGCCGCCGTCACCCCCGACACAGAAGCCAGGATGGACAACGAGCTTCTCGCATCCATTCTCCGTTTCCCTGACATCATAGACGCAAAAAAACAGGACGTCATTACTGAAGAAAACTGGCCGCTCGTCGACAAAGCCATTGACGAGGCACTTGCAGCCGTCAATGCATTCCGCATCCGCGAAGGCGAAGCCCTCTATAAAGACGTCACATCCCGTGTCCAGAACATCCTCGACCTCGAGGACCGCGTAGAAAGCCTTGAAGGCGAACGGATTGCCTCCGTCCGCGAGCGCCTGATGAAAAACCTCGACGAGCTCGCACAGAAAGTAGACCCCCAGCGATTCGAACAGGAGATGATCTTCTACCTCGAAAAACTCGATATCAACGAAGAAAAAGTCCGTCTGCGCGAACATTGCCGCTACTTCCGTCAGGTCATCGACACCGACGATGCACCCGGAAAGAAGCTTGGATTCATCATCCAGGAAATGGGCCGCGAAATCAACACCACCGGCTCCAAAGCCAACCACCAGGGCATCCAGCAGGCCGTAGTGCTCATGAAAGACGAACTTGAGAAAATCCGCGAACAGAGCATGAACATACTTTAAGATTTTTTCCTAATTTTGCACGATTTTAACGACTATTATATAATGGACGAGGCAAACAAGACACCTATCGAAGAGCCGAGGAAGCTGAACTTCCTCGAAGAGATCATCGAAGCCGACCTGGCTGCCGGCAAATGCGACAGCATAAT
This sequence comes from Bacteroidales bacterium, assembly GCA_017552475.1. Classification (GTDB taxonomy): domain Bacteria; phylum Bacteroidota; class Bacteroidia; order Bacteroidales; family UBA932; genus Cryptobacteroides. Next base: position 9,380 of record JAFZPY010000036.1, read on the forward strand.
GACCCGCTTCCCTCCGGAGCCCAACGGCTACCTCCATCTCGGACACGCCAAGAGCATCTGCCTGAACTTCGGACTTGCGCAGAAATACGGCGGCAAGACCAATCTCCGCTACGACGACACCAACCCCACCAAAGAAGACACCGAATACGTCGACTCTATCAAGGAAGACATCAAATGGCTCGGCTTCCAGTGGGACAAGGAGCTCTATGCATCCGACTACTTCGACCAGCTCTACGAATGGGCCGAAGACCTCATCCGCCGCGGTCTCGCCTATGTCGATGACCAGACCCAGGAAGAAATCCGCCTCGGACGCGGTACCGTCTCCGAGCCAGGCAAGAACAGCCCCTATCGCGACCGCAGCGTCGAGGAAAACCTCCGCCTGTTCCGCGAGATGAAAGAAGGCAAATACGCCGACGGAGAGAAAGTGCTCCGCGCAAAGATTGACATGGCACATCCCAACATGATGTTCCGTGACCC
>JAFZPY010000037.1 GCA_017552475.1 Bacteroidales bacterium
CCACGTGCGACAGCATCTGCACCAGACCCAAGCGGGAGTACATGCGCCGCCGTCCTTTCATGGTGTTCAACGAGCCGACGCTTACTCCTGAGGATGAGGAGGCACTGCGAAAGAACGGCTCCTTCCCCTCCGGCCACACCCTGCTGGGCTGGAGTTCGGCTCTGTTGATGACGGAGATCAACCCCGACCGTGCCACTGAAATCCTTGCCCGAGGCTACCGCTACGGCGAGAACCGCCTCGTCGTGGGCGCCCATTGGCAGAGCGACACCGATGCTGCCCGCCTGGCAGCCTCCGCCGCCTACGCCCGTCTGCACACCAGCGAGCGTTTCCTGGAGCAGATGAAGAAAGCCCGCGAGGAATACCAGCGGCTGAAGGGTGAGACCACGCCCGTTCAGTCTGCCCGCGTCGTGCCTATGACCGACGGCCCTGCCTACACCCTGCAAGGCACGCCCGCCACGGCCAGCTCCCGTGGTATCGTCATCAGGAACAAACTCAAAGTTGTTAAAAAATGAAACAGGTCAAGCTATGGGTGCTTGCCGCCACCCTCGTTTGCGGCACAACGGCCTTCATGACGGGCTGCAAGAAAGCTACAGTACAGGAAGCAAACGTACAGGAAACGACTGTACAGGAGGAAAAAACCGCACAGGCGGTGAAGAGTGAAGAACTGATTCGCACCTCGCAGAGCTGGGACGGTGTGGAACTGCCCGACTATCTACAGGGCCGTCCTGAGCTGGTGGCTGTGAAATACGAGTTCCCTGCTGGTCAGAAGCTGGGCTGGCATCACCATCCCGTGATGAACTACGGCATCCTGGTGCAGGGCGAGCTGACTATCATCGGACTGGACGGCAAGGAGAAGACTGTGCATGAGGGCGAGGCCGTCGTCGAGATGGTGAACACCGTCCACCATGGTGAGAACCGCGGCACCAAGCCCGTCATCCTCTACATGTTCTACCTCTCTCAGAAGGACCTGCCCCTCGCCGTGCAGCATCCCGAGATTCCGCTGGAGTAACCTGACATGCTGTTTGAACATGAATGCTAAAACAGTAAAACTCCAGGAATGGGCGCCCTTCGGTGGTGGAGGGTTCGGGACGTCCTATTACAACAAGACGGATGACTCGGTGATTCTCAAACTCAACAAGCCCAGTGTCTCTGAAGACGCTGCCAGGAAAGAATTCCTGCGTTCCAAGGCTGTTTACGATATGGGCATCCCTTCTGCCGAGCCTCTTGAATATGTCACTGACGGACAACGCTATGGGATGATTGTGGAGCGGATTCAGGGAAAGGAGTCTTTTGGACGAATCATTGCCGACTATCCCGAGCGCCTTGAGGAGCTTGCCGGCATGACCGCCGACTATGCCAAAGCCCTGCACGGGATTTCCTGCGACACGAAGGTCTTTGACAGCGTTCCCTTACGCACACGGAGTTTGATAGCTGCCAGCAAAGATATCCCTGATCATATCAAAACAAGGCTTCTTGGCTACATAGACAACCTTGAACCTGTCACCACCTGCCTGCATGGAGACATCAACCCCTGCAACATCATCATTGCTCAGGGCAAGGTATATTGGATTGATTTGGGCGATTTCGGCTACGGAGATCCTTTGATGGACTTTTGTATTCTTGCCCACATGCACCATTTGGGACCCAATCCCGTCCTTAGGAACCTTTTCCACATGGACAGAAAAGCACTGAAACTCTTCTATGAAACCATGGGAAGGAAGTATTTCGGCCCCCGCTGGAGCACTCCTGAACTTAAAAAGAAGATGGAGCATATCTCCCAGATTATGGCAGGCAGGGCCATCTGTATCTGGCCGTCGGCCTATCATGTCAATCTTCCCTATCTCCAGGGAAACAGGATAAAGACTGCGATAAGCCTTTTTATCGGTGACCGAATCAAGGCTGTAAATAAGTGACTTGTTTGAGCTCTACCGAGCGAGAACAGGCTCGGACGAAGTCCAAGTTTAAAATGTGATTATAAAACTAACGATGAAGAAGAAGCTATGGCAAACCGTCCCTTAGACACCACATTGTTAGACCGCGCCATCGTGTTTGCGGTCCGCGCCCATGCCGGGACTGAGCGCCGAGGCAAGGGCTTTCCTTATATCGTTCACCCGATGGAAGCGGTGGAGATTGTAGCCACAATGACAAAAGACCAGGAACTGCTGGCCGCCGCTGTGCTTCACGACACCGTGGAGGACACAGACACAACAGTGGAGCAGATACGTGAGGAATTCGGCGACCGCATCGCCTCGCTCGTGGCCTCGGAGAGCGACACCATGCCAGAGGGCGTAAGCGAAGAGGATAGCTGGCACGCCCGCAAGCAGGCTGCTATCGACCGTCTGGCCCGTGCCTCGCACGATGCCAAGATTGTGGCTCTCGGTGACAAGCTCTCGAATATGCGCGCCATCGCCCGCGACTATGCTGAGCAGGGCGACCGACTCTGGGACCTTTTCCACGCCAAGAACCCCAAGGATCACGAATGGCACTACCGGGGACTGGCCGATGCGCTTCGAGAGCTGGAAAAAACCTTTGCCTATCAGGAATTCGTAAAACTTATCAATCAAGTATTTGTATAATGGAAGCCATCAGAATATCCCTCGACGATTACGTCCTCTCCGGCGGCGGAGCCAATGGAGAAAGTTATGATTACAAAGCCGACCCGACCGTGATGCTAAAACTCTATTTCCCCGGTAAGATACAGCAGCCGCTGGACGAGATGAACTTGGCCCGCAAGGTCTACGAAATGGGCATCCCCACGCCTGAACCTGGCGAATACGTAGTCACCGAAGACGGACGCTACGGCATTAGGTTCAAGAGAATCCAGGGCAAGAAATCCTATTCCAGGGCTACGGGTGACAATCCGGAGAAGGTGGCGCAGTATGCCTCCGAATTTGCCCAGATGTGCAGACAGCTGCATTCCACACATGTGGACACCACGGCGTTTGAGAACGTAAAAGATCGTTACTGTCGGCTTCTGAGCGAGAATCCGTTTTTTACGACGGCCGAAAAGGACAAGCTAGCCAGATTCATTGTCGATACCCCCGACGAAGATACCGCCATCCACGGTGACCTGCAGTATAGTAATGCCATCTTTGTGGGCGAAGAGCGCTATTTCATCGACCTGGGAGATTTCTGCTGGGGCAACCACCTGTTCGATATCGGCATGGTGTACCTCTGTTGCTACCTCAGCGGAGAAGATTTTATCAGCGAGACCTTTCACATGCCCAAGTCGCTTGCCATGAAGTTCTGGGACTATTTCGCCCCTGTTTATTTCGGCAAAGGCATTCCGCTCAAGGAAATTGAGGAACTGGTACGACCC
>JAFZPY010000038.1 GCA_017552475.1 Bacteroidales bacterium
AACGACAACTCCGACGGCTGGTTCATAGGCTACACCCCCAAGATCACTGCCGGCGTATGGGTGGGAGGCGAGGACCGCTACGTCCGATTCGCCTCCATGGCACTCGGCCAGGGCGCCAACATGGCCCTCCCCATCTGGGGCATCTGGATGAAGAAGGTGCTTGCCGACGAAACCCTCGGCATCACCGTCTCCGACCAGTTCACATACCCCGACAACATGCCCAATATCAACTGCTCTTCCGAATCTTCATCCACCGCCACTACCGAGGAGCAGCTGGAACAACTTTACTTCGACTAAATCATATTATAAATAAATGGGAAAATACAACACAATAGCAGTCATCTACGGCAGCGACTCCTCTGAATGGGAGGTAGCCTGCCGCAGCGGAGAATATGTAGCCTCACGCATCGATGACAACAGCTATGACGTGTACGAAATATTCGCACGCCACGGCAAATGGTCTCTCGTCGCCATGAGAAACCGCAATTCCATGAGGGTCCCTTTCCCCGAAGGGTCCAGACCGGAGATCGACAAGACTGACTTCTCGGTCACGGTATATGGCCGCAAAGTGAAGTTTGACTTCGCCTACATCATGCAGCACGGTGCACCGGGCGAGACCGGTCAGATACAGGGATACTTCGAGATTCTCGGAGTGCCGTTCAGCACCAGCAGCTCATTCGTCTCTTCCGTTGCATTCGACAAATACGCCTGCAAGAGCTACATCAAGGATGTGGACTTCGTCAAATTCGCGCCCGACGCTCTGGTCCGCAAGTGTATGGATGTAGACGCCGTGTCTTCCGACATTGTCACCAGACTCGGTCTTCCCCTCTTCGTCAAACCGACCTTCGGCGGTTCCAGCTTCGGCATCACCAAAGTCAAGGATGCCAAAGACCTTCCTGACGCCATCCGCTTCGCATTCACCGAGGGCGAATCAGTCATCGTGGAGAAAGGCGTGGAAGGGCGCGAGTTCACCTGCGCAGTCTACACCGATGCAGATGGTGTAAAGACACTTCCGCTTATCGAAATCGTCAGTGAGAACGAATATTTCGACTACGACGCAAAATACAACGGCCACAGCCAGGAGATCTGCCCGGCGCCCATTGACGCAGACAAGACCGCGGCTATCCAGAAGACCGCCACCGAGATCTATAAGCGTTTCGGCTTCAGGGGTCTCGTGCGCTGCGACTTCATTGACGGTGCTGACGGACTGTATTTCCTTGAGGTCAACCTTATCCCCGGCATGACCAGTGCATCACTCGTTCCCAAGATGGTACGCACGGCCGGATTGGATATCACTGCGTTCCTCACCACAATCATTGAAAACTGCTGACAGACGATGTTATTGACCGATTTTATTTCAGGCAGTATCTCAGCCTTGGAGAGCCTGTACCCTACGGCGGAAGCACGCAATATCGTACTTCTGCTCTGTGAGTCGGTTATAGGAACCAAGAATTACACACACATCGTAAATCCCGAATTCGAGATCCCGGACGACCACATCCCCGAGCTTAAGGACTCCATGTCCAGACTTGTGAAAGGCGAGCCCATACAATATGTGATCGGGCGCATGGAGTTTTGTGGCAGGAATTTCAACGTCGCCTCCGGAGTGCTCATTCCCCGTCCGGAGACTGAACTTCTGGTGCGCGAAGCCATCAAGATGGGTTCACGCATTCACAGGATGCGCATACCTTTCGGAAAGTCAGCAAAGCCCGTGAGGATTCTTGACCTGTGCACGGGTTCAGGCAATATCGCATGGACCATAGCCCTCTCCATACCAGGAGCAAAGGTCGTGGCAGTGGACATCTCCGACGACGCACTGCGCATAGCGGAGAGCCAGGACTTCTCCACCGAACTGAAAAAGGACGAGATATTCGCTCCTACCTTCGTAAAAGCAGATGTCCTGGACACGGAACAGGACTTCGACTTCGGCAAATTCGACCTTATTGTGTCCAATCCGCCATACATCATGGAGTCCGAACGCGCAAGCCTGCGCAGGAATGTCGTGGAATATGAGCCGGCCGAAGCCCTCTTCGTCCCGGATGACGATCCTTTGATATACTACCGGGCCATCGCCCGATGGTCAGAACGATTCCTTGACAAGGAAGGCAAAGGCCTGACGGAAATCAATGAATTCTTCGGTGAGCAGACAGGGAACGTATTCCTCGAAGCAGGATTCTCCCAAACCGAAGTCGTCAAGGATTTCTACGATAAAAATCGGTTCGTCTTTTACGCAAAATGACCTGTAAGCCGTTTCAGATTTTGAAACGGCTTTTTATTTTATCTTCTTGGACATCAGGAGGGAAGATGTGGTCATTTGAAGGATTGGAGGGAGGGTTTAAGGAGAGTAAAACGGCACTACGCCCTCCTGTAATGCCGTTTCCGCAGTTTAAACGTTTATCCTTTGCCAGGTTTGGGGATTGTAGTTTCTTTGCATCGGAGCCGGAAATTAGCCCGGTGTTTAGGATTATGGTTACACGTTTTATTGTTATTGCATTGCCGGCCCTCCTGTTGACCGGATGTGAACATCTGGGGACAGTCATCGAGAGGGATGGGCCGCCCGTGAGTGTAGTGGGGCTGGACGAAGTGGCGGAGCTGTTGTCGAGTCTGCCCATAGGGGCCGAGCAAGTGGATGAGGTGTATGATGCCGTGAGAGCTTCAAGGAGCAACGGTTATGACGAAGAGTACCGTATGAGGGATTTGTTCTGCAGTCCCGGAAGCGGAGTGGGTGACGATGACGGTCCGACCAAGGCAGCCGGCTATGCGAAGCCGATGCGTTCATTGATTGAGGATTATCTGGCGGCCAAATACCGCACCAAAGCCGGGGGATATGATACCCTTATGGTCAACAATTATATGAATACGCTTATGAGTTCCGGTCTCCAGATTTACTGGCCTTACTCCGATGACAACAAGATGGGGGCAGAACTGCCTATAATCACCTTCGACCCCGGAGACGGCTCTGAGGTCAACGAGGGTTACCTTCTGACGGACACGCCTTCAGGAAGGCTTGTCGAGAAGATAGTCGTCAACGAGGCCGTTGCCAGGCAAAGGCCGGTGTGGGTGGTAAATACCAATGACGACTCGGCGTTCAAGACCCTTGAAGTCCTGCGCAGGGACGATCCCGAATGGGGCACCGGCGGGGGCGGTGTCATCAGGACCAAAGGAGATGGTGACGGGCATAGCCACAGATCGCTGTTCCTTAGGAGTTTCCAGGCCACAAGACAGTATGATTCATGGTTCGCCGGCGCCTCGGAGTTTTTCATCAAAGTTGGAGCCGTGGAAGATTTTACGGCAAGCACTGAGGCGGAGATGAAATTATATACGCCATCTGTCACAGACTTCATGGTCGTGGTCAGACGAATGGAAATCGGACAGGACAAGTCCTTCGACGTCGTACTGGTCTCTGACTGGACAGAGCAGCTGGAAAACTGCGCTCTCATAATACTTGAGGACGACGGAGGCACACAGACTACCTGGAAGACGTCGGCGACAGTCAAGTACAACTCCAAAAGCTACGGCTTCGATATCTCGATTCCCGTCAATATCAGGGACGACATCGTGTGGCGCGGGCAGCTCTCCTCTTCATACATCGAGAAATATGCCGGTTCGCCGTCCCGGCTCGGAGACGTAATAATCACTCTTGACCTTATCTGACGGGGCCGCGTTTGCAGGATGTATTTTCTTTTGTTATTTTTGCGTGAGAAGACTTAATCACGCACATCATGAAATACATCAGAAGAGCAGTAAAGTACTTCCTTTATGTATGGGTACTGCTGGTAGTGGTTCTTGCCATCCTTATGGCGACCGGGATGATCAGCTCGGATATAAATGTTATTTTCAAGAAAGGCTGGACATCGGTCGGATGGATTGCCGTCATGTTCGCCGCAGTGTCAGCACTGTATCCCAAGTTCGGCTATGTCCGCCGCAGCGTTGCTATCCCCGGGACTTCCGAGGAGATAATCCCCGGCATCATCGAAACGATGACATCCAGGGGCTACTCGCTCGAAAAGCGCGACAAAGATGTCCTGACCTTCAGGCTGGGCAGTGGCTTCGGACGCATGACACGCGTATGGGAGGACCGTATCACCATCTCTCCGGAATTCGGCGGGGTGAACGTTGAGGGCGTGACCAAGGATGTGCTCCGCATCATGAACAGTCTTACCAATAAGTTCCGCAAGGACACACCGGATATTGACACCGTTTAAGCTATAAGGATTATGGAAGATAAACAGAAATTCGTGACCGTCGCCACTTTCCTCGAGGTCAACCAGGCCAACATCACCGCTGCCATGCTGAATGACAACGGCATTCCCGCCGCCGTCTTCGGTTTTGACTCCTCTTACCCCCAGCTCGGTTTCGCCAAAGCCATCGAAGTCAAAGTCAACGAATCCGACCTTGACGCCGCCCGCAAGCTCCTCGACATCAAGGAAGACTGATGCTCTCCAAAATCACTCCCGACACAGTCAGAAGACTCAATGGCGGAGATATCGAAGCATTCAACGAAATCTACCACGCATGCTACGTATATCTCTGCAGTGTCGCTGTCTATTATGTTCACAACCGTCATGCAGCCACAAGCATAGTCAATGATGTCTTCCTTTCTTTTTGGGAGAAACATGCCACCATCACCTACCCGCCGGTGGCATACCTGAGACGTGCGGTCCAAAATCAAAGCATAAGCTACATGCGTTCCCGCTATTTCCAGGAAGATCGGCTCAGCGACACCGATGCCAAAGCCTGGGAATGGGTGGAAAACTTCATCCTCTCGTCTGACGATCCGCATGAGGCCCTGGAGCAGAGTGATGTCGACCGTCTGATTCACGAAAAAATACAAGATCTTCCTGACTCGTGCAGAGAGATTTTTATCGCCCGCCTCTACGACGGAAAGACCTATGCAGAAATAGCCGAACAGCGCAGGATAAGTGTCTCAACGGTCAGGGTGCAGATTAAGCGTGCCCTTGATAAACTACGAGACAATCTTGATATCCAGACTTTCGTCATAATTCTTATGCTTATACGTTGACCCACTTGTAAACGTTTGGCCCTGACAGTGCGTATATATAGGTAATAACCGATTAATACGCACACATGACACATACACAATCCGAAGATTCCATAAAAATAGCCATCACAGACTTCCTGACGGATAGTTCCGGTGATGAGGAGTGCCGTGAACTTCTCGTACGTCTTGCCGAAGACCCTAAGGCCGGAGAAATATTCCGGGACCTGTCTCTGGCGTGGGCTTTGGCGTCTTCATCCGTCTTTTCTTCCAATGAAGACAAAGAGCTAAGAAACATACATCGACGCATCAAACGGCATAATAACAGACGACGCCTTGCAGTCTTAGCCATCGGTACTGCAGCCGCTTTAGCTCTCGTTTTTGCGATTTCCACTGTTTTTCTCATCATAGACAAGCATCGGTTGCACGAAACATACACCGGTATCGCCAGGCCATATGAAATCAGTGTTCCCGCCGGGAGCCGCACCGAAATCTCATTGCCGGATGGAACCACAGTCACCCTGAATTCCGGCTCACGGCTGACATACCCTCGCGATTTCGGTATAACGGAACGAATCGTCACATTAAACGGAGAGGGTCTTTTCCACGTCGCAAAGGACGAGGGACAGCCATTTTCCGTACTGGCCGACAAAGTGTTCGTAGAAGTCACCGGTACGACATTCAACGTCGAAGCATACGATGACGACGACGCCATCACCGTCTCTCTCATTGAAGGGTCCGTGCGGCTTAAAGACTCCTATGGCAGAACCGCATCCCTGCGGCCCGATGAACAGGCCAGATACGACAAGGCAACCGGCATCATGACTATTCGCGCTGCAGACCTCCGGGGGGCCGCATCGTGGACAGAAGGGACTCTCACTTTCATAAACGAGCCTTTCACATCCATCGCACGCAAGATGTCCCGACATTTCGGCATCAGTATCATCATCAACAGCGAGCACCTCAAGGGACAATATTACACGGCCACCTTCCGCGGAAATAAGACGCTGGATGAAATACTGCGTGAAATAGACGTTGAGGACCAGTACACCTGGAATGAAGAAAACGGGGCTGTCATCATCTCCGACAAATCCTATTAACCATTAAATTAAACACAAATGAATCTCCAATTCACAAAGGCATGCCTCCTGGCAGCCATGATCTCGCTCTCCTGTCCCGCCGTCACAGTAATGGCCCAGGACAGAAGCGGCATTACGCTGACCCGCCACGGCATCACCATCAAAGAAGCATTGGACGCCATCGAGGCTCAGGGGACCTACACATTCGTGATCCGCAACAACGACATTGACTTGTCGGCACCCGTGGATGTGAATGCACTAAACTCCGACATCAATACCGTCCTCACACAAATACTCGGCGCCAAGGGCATCTCCTACGAGATCAACGGCTCCCGCGTATCCATCTACTCTCCCACGCCCTCAAAAGAGAAAAAAGACGACCGCTTCATGCTTTCCGGTACAGTCCGCGACAAAGAGGGAGAACCCGTAATCGGTGCGGGCATTTCCGTTAACGGAGGTACCGCCGGTACGATAACAGATATTGACGGCATGTTCTCCGTTCAAGTAGCGGAAGGAGATGTTCTTGATATATCTGCCCTTGGATATTCTTCCCGGACCGTCACCGTGCGGAACTCCAGGCCACTTGAAATAGTACTCGATGATGACTTCCAGATGCTTGAGGAGACCGTCGTGATCGGATACGGCACAGTAAGAAGAGGCGATGTCACCGGAGCCATCTCCGGGGTGAGGGGCAACGCAATAGCCGAAAGGGCGACACAGAACCTCTCTACAGCGCTACAGGGTCAGGTCGCCGGCCTGCAGGTGACCCGCTCATCTGGTGAACCCGGTTCATCAGGAAACATAGTCATCCGCGGAGTCACCACCATGTCCACCAACGACCCTCTCATCATAATTGACGGAGTGGCCGGCAGTCTGGATGATGTCAACCCACAGGATGTAGAATCCGTCTCTGTGCTGAAGGATGCTGCATCCGCTGCCATATACGGCTCCAGAGCTGCCGCAGGCGTGGTCATCGTCACTACCAAAAGGGCCTCTGACAACTCATTCTCATTCGACTACAACTATTCCTATGCCATTGATACCCCCACAGGCAGGCCATCACTGGGCAGCGCCGTGGACTACTTCAACATTCTCAACGAAATTCGCTGGAATGACGGCGCCGGCGACGAACACTCCCAGTTCTCCCCAGACTATATCGCCTCCTACAATGCAAACAATCTCTCCGACCCCTACCACTACCCTGACACCGACTGGATGGATGTTGTCCTCAAAAAGACAGCCTCCCATCAGGAGCACAACCTCAGCATAGCCGGCGGAAGAGACAACCTCAGGACAAAGTTCACTTTCAACTACCAGACCGGCGAGGGCTATTATGCCCACAAGAAGTTCGACCGCTACAACGGCCGTCTCAACAATGACTGGCGAATTGCTCCCTGGCTCCACGCTGCGCTGAATCTCGACTTCACATACACGGCCAAAACCGCACCTGCAGCCGGGAACCCCATCCGCAGCACCTACATCATGCCGCCGATCTATACTCCATACTGGGCTGACGGCAGCTATGCAGACGTCAAGGACGGTACCAACATCCTTGCTGCGGTCAACGATGCCGGCACCTCCGGCACCGACCTGTGGTCAGGTGGCGGCAAGGCACAGATAGATATCACTCCGCTCGAAGGACTCACCATCACCGGCGCTGTCGCCCCGAGACTGTCCTTTACCAAAATCAAGACTTTCACCAAAGCCGTACGCCTCTACTACGAGGACGGTCGTCCGCTGTTCCACCAGAGTTTCAATACCAACAGCCTTGAGGAAGGGCGCAATGACACTCAGTCCATCACGTACCAGTTCTTTGCCAACTATCAGAAGCGCTGGGACACGCACTCGCTGAATGCGATGGCCGGATACGAAGGCTATTCATACAAATGGGAAGACCTCGGAGCCTCCCGCCTTAACTACACCCTCAACCGCTTCCCTTATCTCAACATCGGACCGGAGAACTATCAATACAACAACGGTACTGCCGGCCACAATGCATATCAATCCTGGTTCGGCCGTGCAATCTATTCTTACAAAGACAGGTACATCCTGCAGGCCAATCTCCGTGCCGATGCTTCATCCAGATTTGCCAAGAATCACAGATGGGGTTACTTTCCTTCAGTGTCAGCCGGCTGGGTGATTTCTGAAGAGCCATGGTTCAGCGCAGGGCCCGTCTCCTACCTTAAACTACGTGCCTCCGTCGGGAGACTAGGCAACGAACGGATCGGCTCGGAATTCCCTTACCAGGCGTCCATCACCTTCGGCAATCAGTACCTGTACAACAACTCCACCGGAGTCGTCTCCGCCGTTCAGACCGCATATCAGGACTACTATGCCTTCGATGACATCACCTGGGAGACTACAACCACATACGGAGCCGGTATCGACGCCACATTCCTCGACGGTCGCCTGCGCTTCTCCGGAGACCTGTACAAGAAAACCACCGAGAACATGCTTCTGACCCTTGGGTTCCCGTCATACGCCGGTTTCTCCGCCCCGAAACAAAACGCGGGCGACATGTACACCAAAGGATGGGACATCGAACTCGGCTGGAACGACAGGATCGGGGAGGTTTCCTACGGCATATCCGCCAACCTGTCAGACTACAGGTCCAGGATGGGATATGTCGGAGACACCAAGACCGTGAACGGCAACTATCTCATTGAACAAGGATCATATTATCAGGAATGGTACATGCTCCAGTCAGACGGACTGTTCCAGAGCGCGGAAGAGCTCATCGGAGCTGACGGCAACAGAGTCCCCACATACTCTTCCAACGACACGGCCGGAGACATCCGCTACATCGACCAGAACGATGACGGCACCATCAACGGTGATGACAAGATACGTCTCGGAAATTCTCTCCCGGAACTCATATACGGCGGAAGCATATTCCTGGGATACAAAGGCTTTGACTTCAATCTTTCTTTCCAGGGAGTAGGGCACCAGAAAGTCCTCTACCAGTCCACCTGGTACCAGCCTCTTCAGGACGGCTGGGGATCGGTACCGTCCATCCTTCTCGGCAACTACTGGAGCAAATACAACACCGACGCTCAGAACCGTGAAGCCAGATATCCCCGCGTCACTGCCAGCAACATCGTCAGCCAGACCGCCGGTTCTGACTACTGGCTGTTCAACGGAGCGTACTTCAGGGTTAAAAGCATTGCCTTGGGATATACCATCCCCCAGAAGATACTCTCCGGCACATTTATCAAAAACCTCAGGGTGTATGCCAATGTGACCGACCTTCCTGCAATCAGCCGTTATCCCAAAGGATGGGATCCTGAACTCGGAAGCTACGACTTCACATCCCAGTCATACAACAACTACCTGGACTTCTTCTCCACATCATTCATCTTCGGCGTCAACATCAAATTCTAAAACAGACTCTTCAACATGAAAAAAATAATACTAACGACATCCGCCGCAGCGCTGCTTGGTCTTTCCTCCTGCGTTGACCTCAACCTGCATCCCCTATCCGAAGCGTCCAGCGAAAACTGGTACTCTACACAAGAAGAAATTGAAATGTCGCTGAACGAGATGTACAGCACCAGGTACATTCCCGTCTACGGAGCCGTAAATCCGTCCATCTGCGGACCGCTGCTCGGCCTCGACATTGTCAGAAGGCAAGAGACATACTACACCTACAACGGGGCCCTCAACGCCGATAATGCCAACTGGTACAATGAGAGCCGCTGGCCTAATCTATACACCAGCATCGCACGCTGCCTGCGGATCATCTCAAACCTTGACAAGGCCAGGGCTGCCGGTATGCCGGAGAACCTCATCACCCAGTATGAAGGCGAAGCGTGGTTCTTCATCGGTCTGGCCTACGGCGACCTGGCGTTCCACTACGGAGACGTCCTTCTAGACAAGACCGGAATGACCCTGGAAGAAGCCTACTCCATGCCGCGCTCATCCAAGTCCGAGGTCCTTGCCTACTCATACGAATGCTTCGACAAGGCAGCCGGGTTGTTGCCCGAGTCCTATTCCGGCCTGCAAAAGGCAACCAAAGGCGCAGCTCTCGCATACAAATCACGTTATGCCCTCTACAACGGAGATTATGCCATCGCCGCCGAGGCGGCCAAAGCATGCATGGATATGGGAATATACCGCCTGCATGACAATTATGGAGAGCTGTTCACATCCGCAACCTCGGATGAGAATATATGGTTTTTCCGTGGTGACGTGTCGCTCAAATGTTACTACTGGCTCGCTACAGGCAGCAACTCCATGATATACAACACCCTGCCCCGCGTACATGGAGGCTGGGGAGTATACGGCCCCACATATGAGCTCTTCTGCGCCTACACCTGCACGGACGGACTGCCCATAGACGAGTCTCCCCTGTATGACTACAGGGACCCGTTCGCCAACAGGGATCCGCGCATGTCCATGACCATCCTTCCCTTCGCCACTGCATTTACGGCAAGCGTCCTGGACGGGACCTACGACCCCGCCGACTATGCCTTCCTCGGCATTGAACACTCTCCCAATCCGATGAAGACACAAGTGACAAGGATATCCGACGGCGGGCTGATCTCCAACACAGACTCCAAAGCGAGAGCCGAACACGCCTCATATAACGGCCTCCTGTTCAAGAAGTTTGTCGATGATACATGGAAAGAGAACGGATACTCCGGAGCCGCCACCAATTATATTGACATGAGATACGGCGACGTACTGCTGATGTATGCAGAGGCTATGAACGAACTCGGCACCTGCACGCAGGATGTTCTCGACCAGACCATCAACCTGTTGCGCGAAAGGGCATACAGGGGCACCGGACTGGAATACCCCAAGGTCATTGCCGGCTCTCAGGAAGACCTTAGGACCGTCATCCGTACAGAACGATTTGTGGAACTGGCAGCGGAAGGACACAACTACAATGACCTTCTGCGTTGGAGGATTGCCGAGAAAGTGTTCAACCGCCCTATCTATTACCTCACCCGCGCATGGTCGGGCAGCACTACCTGGGACGGAGATATGTCTACCGTCACCAATGAGGACTTCGTAGCACTGTGCAAACGCTGGGAGGAAGGCAGATTCCCCTTCGGCGGAGTACCGGAAATTGATGAGAACGGTATCGCCGACCTGTCTCCCATGGCAGCCGCCGGCGACATAGTACAGGCTACCATGCGTTCCTTCAACAAGGACAGGGACTATCTCTGGCCCATTCCCTCCGGAGACCTCCTTGTAAACGGAAATATCACGCAGAACCCCAACTACTAATAATTACTTTCCCATGCGGTCAGCAAAGATACTACTGCTCATCTCTCTCTTTTTATCGGCCATCCCCGCTGCAAAGGCGGGGCATGTGCTGGTAGAAGCGGAGAGTTTCACGACGAAAGGCGGCTGGTCGACAGACCAGCAGTTCATGGATATCATGGGCTCCCCATACCTTATAGCCCACGGTCTGGGCCGTCCCGTGCAGGATGCCTCCACCGACATATCAATACCTGAGAAAGGACGGTACTATGTATATGTCCGCACCTTCAACTGGGTTTCTCCATGGACAGACAAGACCGGCCCCGGCCTTTTCCGGGTCAATGTGGGGGGAAAAATGCTTGACAAGGACCTCGGAGGAGAAGGGAAAGGCTGGATGTGGCAGTATGCCGGGAGTGTGCGGTTGAAAAAAGGCATGACAAGTCTGAGTCTTTGCGACCTTACGGGTTTTGACGGGAGATGCGATGCCGTATGGCTGACTACGGAGCGCGGCGGAATCCCTCCGGACAGCCTTCCGGAACTGGATTCTTTCCGACGCCTGCACGGCGCACTTCCTTCCGCTCCGAAAGACACGCTCACATACGATTTCGCCGTCGTGGGTGGTGGCATCGCCGGCATATGCGCCGCCGTCAGTGCAGCAAGGAACGGCTGCAGGGTTGCCCTTATCAATGACAGGCACATCGCCGGGGGCAACAATAGCTCCGAGGTACGCGTACATCTGGGCGGGCGTATAGAAATCGGCCGTTACCCGGCATTGGGCCGTATGCTCCGGGAGTTCGGACAGGAAAAGTTCGGCAATGCCGCGCCGGCAGAGAACTACAAGGATGAGGCGAAGACCGCGCTGATACATTCAGAACCGATGATCACCTATTATCCCGGTTATCGTGCCATCAGTGCGGAGATGGACGGAGACCGTATCGAGTCCGTGAAGATACGCCACATCGAATCGGCAGAAGAACTAATGATAAAGGCCCACGTGTTCAGCGACTGTACCGGAGACGGTGCCCTCGGATTCATGGCCGGGGCGGACTGGACCCTGGGGCGGGAAAGCATCGAAGACTATGGAGAGTCCCTGGCTCCGGAAAAGCGCGACTCGCTGACCATGGGCGTATCCATACAGTGGTATGCCGAGCCGAGAGGGCACAAGACATCATTTCCGGTTTTCGAGTACGGCATGGAGTTCAATGACGACAACTGTGAGAGGGTCCTCCGTGGAGACTGGGACTGGGAGACCGGCCTTGACAAAGACAAGATTGCCAAGGCAGAGGAAATCCGCGATTTCGGCATGCTGGTGGTCTATTCCAACTGGAGTTATCTCAAAAACAGGCTTGGAGACCCGGAATATGACGACAAGGAGCTGGAGTGGGTCGCCTACATTGCCGGCAAGCGCGAATCCAGACGCCTTCTCGGAGACCACATCCTGACACAGAACGACATCGAAGACAACATCTACTATGAGGACGGCTCATTTACCATGAGCTGGCATCTGGATTTGCATTTCATCGATCCCGAGAATTCAAGCAAATTCCCCGGCATGGAATTCAAGGCTGCGACACGCAACAATCTCATATATCCTTATGACGTCCCGTATCGCTGCCTATATTCCCGGAACATCCGTAATCTGTTCATGGCCGGGCGCAACATCAGCGTCACCCATGTAGCTTTGGGGTCCGCTCGCCTGATGAGGACGACCGGCATGATGGGGGAAGTCGTCGGCATGGCCGCAAGCCTATGCAGACGCCACGGAGCATTCCCGCGGGACATCTACACATCATACTTACCGGATCTTCAGGCACTGATGCAAAAAGGAGCCGCTAAACAGGGCCCCCTTCCCGACACACAGCTCTTCAACGAAGGAAGTCACCTGTCTTCTCCCGGCAAGGTCCACACCACAGAGTGACCGCACCCGAGCCGGATACCGGTAAAATAAAAGGCCCGCACATTTGCGGGCCTTGATTATCGATTGAAGGAGATTGTCTAGAGGTTGTAGGATATGCCGACGGTGATAAAGTCGGTATGGATCTTTAAAACATCAGACTTCATAAGATTAAGAAGGCCTTTGTCATACCCGCAATATACGGAAAACATCTCGTTGACCTCTACACCGATGCCGGCGCCTATCTTGACGTCAAAGCGTTTAAGAAGGTCATCCTTGTATAGGGAAACAGACTGGCCGCCCTCCTTATTTTTGGCAATAAGCCCTATGGATGCAACCGGACCGGCATAGGCAAAAATGCCGATCTGATCGGAAACGTCGAATGTATATTTCACCCGGATAGGGACATTCACATTGTGGTAGCTGCCAGAGATTCCGTTCTCTTTGTTTCCGCAATAGGCATAAACCAACTGGCCTAAAGCGGAAAGATTCTCAACGCCGCCGATAGTCATCTCATATCCGACGCCGGCAAAAAAGCCGTTGAGACCGGTTGTCTCGGAGAAAGAGTCTCCGGAATAAGACAAGGACATTTCTTCACGGACGTTAAGATAGCCGGCAGTCACACTGAAGGGGCTCTGGCCAAAAACATTGAGGGAAACGAATACCGCTGCTGCGGCGAGGATTGTTTTGAACACTGTTTTCATAGTTTATCAGTTTTAAGTTTGCAGTTGTGAATATTCATAAAAGAATTTCCACAACTGCAAATATAGACTAAAAATATTTAGTTTGCAACTTTATGTTACGATCGTTTTGTCTCTATCTTGTTGAAAAGGCAGATCAGAGCTGAGCCCAGGATACCGGAGCAGAGAGAACCGAGAAGTACGGCGATCTTGCCTGCATCACGCATGTGCTGTGTGACGTCGGCCGGAATTCCGGGGCCTGCGAAGGACAGGGTGTCTACGAAAATTGACATTGTGAAGCCGATACCGCCGAGGCAGGCGACTGCGAAGAGCATGGGCCATGTTGATTTGTCGGGCATGGCTCCGAGCTTGCATTTTACAGCGAGGAAACTGGTGAGGGCGATTCCGATCGGCTTACCAAGGAGGAGTCCGAGGAAGATACCCATACTGACGCTGCCGAGTTCGGGAGAGTATTGGAATACATTGAAATAGGATGCGTCAGAGATCACTACGCCGGCATTGGCAAGGGCGAAGACGGGCATGATGAAGTAGTTGACCCAGGGAGAGAGCTCCTGCTCAAGGCGATAGGACGGAGGTATGGACCTTTTGGAAAGTCCGCTGAGGCGGCGGAGGCAGTAGCGCTGTTCTTCATCGGGGAATTCTGGAGCACCGACATAGTCGCCATGCTCGATGCCCTGGAAGAGGATTTTGTGACGGCGGTAGAACTTAGCCTTGGAGTAGCGTGCCTCCATAGGGATGAGGAACGCCATGACTACGCCGGACATGGTGGCGTGGATACCCGCATAATAGAACAGGAACCAGATGACGATGAGGGGGACGATGTAGTAGACGAGTTTTTTCTCTCCGAGTTTGTTGAGGAAGAACACGAAGAGGACGATGATAAGCGCAATCAGCAGAAGCTGGAGGTTGATCGTACCTCCATAGAAGATGGCCACGACGAGGATTGCGATGAGGTCGTCTGCGATTGCGAGGGCCGTGAGGAATACTTTAAGCGACACCGGTACCCTGTTGCCGAGTATGGAGAGGATTCCGATGGCAAAGGCGATGTCGGTAGCCGTAGGGATTCCCCAGCCGCCTGCAGCCATGGTGCCTTTATTGATAACGGTGTAGATGAGCGCAGGGACGATCACTCCGCCGCATGCCGCAACGATGGGCATGATGGCCTTCTTGAAGGAGGAGAGCTCGCCATTGACGACTTCCCTTTTGATTTCGAGACCGACAGAGAAGAAGAATACGACCATGAGGATGTCGTTAATGAATTTCTCCACCGTCATGCCGCGGGGGATAGACCAGTTCAGCGTGCCGTTGGGGCTGTGAAGGTCAAGGGAGAGCGTTGTCTCAAGGAAGGAGTGGTATATGTGCGAGGTAAAAGGCAGGTTGGCCAGCAACATGGCGATGACCACGCAGCCGATCAGAATGACGCCGTTGGCCCAGGGCTGTCTTGTGAAATTGGTTTGGGTCTTGTTGAAGAGGTGGATTTCCTTGTTCCACCAG
>JAFZPY010000005.1 GCA_017552475.1 Bacteroidales bacterium
GCCTGTCTCGGGGTTGATGGAGGAGGGGCCGTCGGAGCCGTAGCAGCTGCCGAGCATGTTGACACAGAAGATGAAGTACTTTTCTGTGTCAAGGAGCTTTCCGGGGCCGACAAGGCCGGGCCACCAGTTTTCGGGGTCGGAGTCAGCCGTGAGGGCATGGCAGATAAGGATGACTTTCTCTCCGGGGGTGTAGGGCCTGGGAGAGGTGTGATAACCGATGTGTATGTCGTTGAGGCTGCCTCCAGCCTCGAAGTCAAACCTGCCTATGTGAACGTATTCGTGATACTGCATGTTGACGGGGATATGTTTGTTAAGTCCGGGCGCTGGCTCACGCCTTCGCGCTGAACGACAAATATATGAATTTTCTTCTACATATCCACCACTGCGAGAGTTGCTATGCTTATTCTTATATCGGAAGGAAGAGCGTCGCGGAGTGCACGGAAACACGCGTGGAGAGTGGCTCCTGTGGTAAACACGTCATCAACAAGGAGGATATGGCGGATTATCCCTTTGAGATTCTGCGTGTTGACTTTGAATGCCGAGGCGACGTTACGGGCTTTTTCAGCGACAGAAAGCCTGGTCTGGGTCCTTGTGATGCGGGCGCGGAACAGAATGTCGGTCCTGAGGCGGGCTCCGAGAGCACTGGCGAGTCTGGCACCGATGACTTCAGCCTGATTGTATCCTCTCTCCCAGCGGCGCAGCCAGTGCAGGGGGACGGGAATCACGGTATCCACGTCCGAGAAATGCCGTGACCCTGCGAGATGGCGGCCCAGGCAGTCGGCAAAAAATTCGCCGGCGTGGATGTCGTAGTTGTATTTCAGCGCCTGGGGAATTTTTTTGTAGTCGGCGTCACCATTGTAGAAAAACAGGGCGGAGGCATAGGCATATCGCTCGTTCCGCGCATAGCGGGCGCCGGGTTCTTCCAGGGTTTGCTGGATCTTTGCGTTGAACCGGTCCGACATGGGGTTGCGCTCCCGGTTCCAGTAGCGGGTGAACGGAATGTCGGCGCTGCAGTAGATGCACAGGTGTTGTTCTCTTGTTCCGAGTTGTCGCCCGCACACGAGACAGGTGCGCGGCAGGAAAAGGTCAGATATTGCGGTGACCACTTCGGCGACGCTGAAATCATCTTTCATGCGTTTTTTTCAGAAAGTTAGCTCGCCGCCGACGGAAATAAACAAAGAAACAGAAAAAACCTTTACCTAAGTGGCTAAGATTTTTCTGTTTCTTATAAAATTTTACGTTTTTTAGCAGTAGAGACCGCCGTTAACGGGGATTACCTGGCCTGTGATGTAGGATGACATGTCGCTGGCGAGG
Organism: Bacteroidales bacterium; assembly: GCA_017552475.1. Lineage (GTDB taxonomy): Bacteria > Bacteroidota > Bacteroidia > Bacteroidales > UBA932 > Cryptobacteroides. The sequence continues at coordinate 1,315 of JAFZPY010000005.1, forward strand.
AAGAGGGCTGCGTTGGCAATGTCCTCAGGGGTACCGCCTCTGCGGAGAGGAATCTGGTCGATATATGCCTGGCGCACATTCTCGGGAAGGGCGTTGGTCATATCGGAAACGATGAAGCCGGGAGCGATGGAGTTGGCGCGGATGCCGCGAGAGCCCATCTCCTTAGCTACTGATTTGGCCATCGCGATGAGACCTGCCTTGGTGGCGGCGTAGTTGACCTGACCGGGGTTGCCCATCTGGCCGGCGATGGATGACATGTTGATGATTCTGCCGCTCTTCTGGCGTGCCATGGCGGGAACCACGGCGTGCATGAAGTTGAATGCCGACTTCATGTTTACGGCGATGACGGCGTCCCACTGAGCCTCAGACATGCGGAGAAGCAGACCGTCCTTGGTGATGCCTGCATTGTTGACAAGGATGTCGATGTGACCGAAGTCCTCGAGTATCTGTTTGACTACATTCTCAGTCTCGTCGAAATTGGCGGCGTTGGATGCGTAGCCTTTGACCTTGTGGCCGAAAGCCTCGATCTCTTTGACTGTCTCTTCTGCGGCTTCGTTGATTACGAGGTCGGTGAAGGCTACGTCTGCGCCTTCGGAAGCGAATTTGAGTGCGATTGCCTTGCCGATGCCTCTTGCGGCTCCGGTGATAAGGGCAACCTTACCTTCTAAAAGTCCCATAATTCAAGTAAATGTTAAAATAATCCGGGCAAAATTAACCTTTATTGCTTATATTTGCAAGCCAAATTTTCAAGGAGTAATACCATTGCCATGTCCAGTGAAATTCGAGACATCAATTTATGGCGTGACGGCGAGCTCAAGATAGAATGGGTCAGACGTCATATGCCCCTTCTCGACGGAATCCAGAAGGATTTTGAGAAGACCAGGCCCTTCAGCGGGCTTAAAATCGCGCTCTCCATCCATCTCGAAGCCAAAACGGCCCACCTGTGCGAAGTCCTCGCGTCCGGCGGCGCCGAGATGTACATCACCGGCAGCAACCCTCTCTCCACCCAGGATGATATCGCCGCGGCCCTTGTGCATCAGGGGCTCAACGTCTATGCCCTCCACGGTGCCACCCCTGAGCAATATTCAGATGCCATCCGCCGCGTCATCGAGGTCGGTCCGCACATCATCATCGACGATGGCGGTGACCTTGTCGACATGATCCACACATCCTACCGTCACCTCCTTCCCGGAGTTATCGGTGGCTGCGAAGAGACCACCACAGGCATCCGCAGGCTGGAAATAATGGACCGGGCCCATCAGCTCGAATTCCCCATGATGCTGGTCAATGACGCTGCCTGCAAGCATTTCTTTGACAACCGCTATGGCACGGGCCAGTCCGTCTTCGACGGCATCAACCGCACCACCAACCTCATCGTCGCGGGCAAAACCGTCGTCGTCGCAGGCTATGGCTGGTGTGGCAAGGGCGTCTCCATGCGGGCCAAAGGCCTCGGCGCCAAAGTCATAGTCACCGAAGTCGATCCCATCAAGGCGATGGAGGCCGTCATGGACGGTTTCTCAGTGATGCCGATGGCCGACGCTTCCAGACTCGGAGACCTCTTCATCACCGTCACCGGTTGCGACAACGTGATCACCCCCGAACACTTCCGCCTCATGAAAGACGGAGCCATCTGCTGCAACGCCGGTCACTTCGACTGCGAGGTCGCCGTGGCGGCCCTCAAGGAGATGTGCGTCAGTCACGCCGCGGCCCGCCAGAACATCGAAGGCTACAAGCTCGACAACGGCCGCACCATATACATCATAGCCGAAGGCAGGCTTGTCAACCTTGCCGCAGGCGACGGTCATCCCGCCGAAATCATGGACATGTCATTCGCCATCCAGGCCCTGTGTGCCCGCCATCTTGCCGTCAACCGCGACACTCTCTGCCGCGAAAAAGGCTCTCTTCTCAACGTCGTCCCCGCGGAAATCGACGCAGAAGTGGCAGAACGCAAACTCGCAGACTGGAACATCTCCATCGACCACCTCACCCAGGAACAAATCAAATACCTATACGGAAATTAACCAACTATGCC
>JAFZPY010000039.1 GCA_017552475.1 Bacteroidales bacterium
AGGTGTCCCTATGGTCTTTGCCATCAACAAGATCGATAAGCCGGGAGCCCAGGCCGATACCATTCGCCGCCAGCTCTCCGAGATGAACATACTCGTGGAGGACTGGGGTGGTAAGTACCAGTGTCAGGAAATCTCCGCCAAGAAGGGCCTCAACGTAGACAAACTTCTCGACAAAGTCCTTCTTGAGACAGACCTTCTCGAACTAAAGGCCAATCCGAAGAAACTAGGAAGCGGCGCCGTCATCGAGTCTTCTCTCGACAAGGGACGCGGCTACGTAGCCACAGTCCTCGTACAGGACGGTACCGTACGCATCGGCGACGTCATGCTCTGCGGAAGCTACTACGGCAGGGTGAAGGCCATGTACAATGAACGCGGCCAGAAAGTCGACGAGGCCGGTCCTTCCACACCTGTTTCCATGCTGGGTCTCAACGGAGCACCTTCAGCAGGTGAGAAATTCAACATTCTCGCCGACGAACGTGAAGCCAAATCCATCGCCAACAAACGCGAACAACTTATACGCATCCAGGGCATCAAGACCCAGAAACACCTCACCCTCGAGGAAATCGGACGCCGTATCGCCATCGGTAACTTCAAGGAGCTCAATGTCATTGTCAAAGGTGATGTGGACGGTTCTGTGGAAGCACTCTCCGACTCACTCATCAAGCTCTCTACCGAGGAGGTAAAAGTCAATGTTATCCACAAGGCGGTAGGTGCCATCTCCGAGTCGGATATCCTGCTCGCACAGGCATCAGACGCCGTGGTCATAGGCTTCCAGGTACGTCCTTCCACCGAGGCCCGCAAGGCCGCGGAAAAAGAAGGCATCGAAATCCGCCTCTACTCAGTCATCTACGACGCCATCAACGACGTCAAGGAGGGTATCGAAGGTATGCTCGAACCTGAGAAGAAAGAGGAAGTCACTGCCACTGTCGAAGTCAAGCAGACCTTCAAGATATCCAAGATCGGTACTGTTGCAGGCTGTCTTGTCAAGGAAGGCAAGATTACCAACAAGGCTCAGGTCCGCCTGATCCGCGACGGCATCGTTGTCTACACAGGCAGTATCGCCTCGCTCCAGAGGGGCAAGGATGACGCCAAGGAAGTGGCTGCAGGTATTGAATGTGGATGTTCTCTTGAACGCTTCAACGATATTCACCCCGGTGATATCATCGAGGCTTTCCAGATCGTCGAAATAAAGCGCAGCCTCTAAAGAAGAAGCATCAGCGCAAACGTGTACAAAAGGAAGGACTGGAAACGGATCCTTCCTTTTGTTGCTGAATTGACGGCCGAATCAGTGGGATCGCTGTAGCCGAGGCGTGTGAGAGCCTTAAGGCCGGGCTGCCTGGCATGAGACCATTTACGCACGAGGAGTCCGTTGTCGAAATAGACGGAGCCACCGTTGGAACGGTTGAGCGTGATGAGTGTTTTGTAGTCCGCATAATAAAGGCATGATTTGATTGTCTCGGGAATGCCGAGGCCGCCTATGCGGGAAGGGACAGATGCAAGCAGGAAAACAGGCTTTACGCCCTGTTCCACGAGGAGAGCCCTGTAGGCCTCCATCTTATCCCAGAATGAAGCATCCGTAGACTCGGGGGCATACACGGAGATGGTCATGACTTTACCATCCGCTGCGATTTCATCCATGTACTCCCCTTCTGCATCCATGAATGAAAGAACTGGAGTCTCGTTGTCAGTAATCAGCACATAACGTTCGAGCGTATCCGGGCCGACATATGTCCACGTGCTGTCCGGGAGCCGGTGTATGCTGAACGAACCCTTCTGTCCGTTCTTTTCATATATGAACGTCGGCTCCCTATGGTCGGGATTTTCATCATCATCCCCTGCGGCCGCAAAAAGCTCGACACCGGGAGCGAAAGAGGTGAAATCTATCAGGGGCAGCGAACGCAGATTCCATCCGAGGAAAAGGAAAAGCGATACCGCCACCACCCAGAAAGCCACCTTGCGGCCCGGTCGGGGCTCTCCAAGCTCTTTCAAGGGTAAGAAAGCGGCAAGCCAGAGCACAAGGAGAATAATGTTCTTCAGCAGCGTCTGCCCGTGGGTGAGTTTTATTGCAAGGCCGAAACATCCGCACTCCATATTGGGATTGACTACATAGAGGGCCACGGTAATAGCCGTGAAGAAAAGTGTCAATCCGAGGGTGACAAGCGCAGTGAGGCGTCTCTTGAAGCCGGAGACGAGAGCAGCGCCCACAATGCCCTCAGCAAGTGAAAGGATGATGCCGATAACCAGCGCGGCGGGAGTCATGAAGCCGAGATGGAAAAACCGCAGATACTCCTCGACGACGAGGCTGTTGCCGACAGGGTCAAGAAGTTTGAAAACTCCCGACATGAAGAAAACTGTGCCTATGAGAAAGGCATAGAAACGGCGGAATGTAAAATGGAATTTTCTCATCTCAATGAATATACTTGTCTGTGACTTCTCTTACTTTTTCCGATACGACTTCCTGGGGAAGCATGCTACCGTCCGGCGCCGAACAATCTATGCGGATGAAACGCGGGTCCAGAGATGCCTGACGGGCGTAGACTTCCCTCACAGCCTTCTGGAATTCGATATTCGCTTCATGTATGTCGCGACTTCCGGAGGAGAGGTATTCCCTGTCATTGCCCTTGCGGGAGGAAGTAAGTTTGGACTCAACAAATCCGATCGGGACATCGAGGAAAATATTTAGGTCCGGGCGTGGAAGGCCGAAAAGGCCGAACTCGGTATTCAATATCCATTCGCGGAGGGCCTCACGCTCTCCGGGGTCTTTAATCTTGGCGCACTGATAGGCGACGTTGGAATATACATATCTGTCAAGGAGGAGGGTGCCGCCTGATGCAAGAGCCCTTTTCATTTCATCACATGCACCGTGACGGTCCTCTGCATAGAGCAGCGCAACGAGTTGCGGGTGGACATCATTAATATCACCGAATCCACCGCGGAGAAACTTGCCGATCAGCTCTCCGTAAAGGGGAGCATCATATCGAGGAAAATGTATGTACTCAACGGTCCCGCTGAGAGACTCGAGATATTTTCTGAGATTTGCGACTTGCGTCGATTTCCCGGAGCCGTCAAGGCCCTCCATTACAACAAGCATATCTGTGCTACAATTATCTAATTTACAAATATAACTATTTTTTAGCTCTTTGCAGACAGATCATTTTTTATTAACTTCGAGGTGCCAAAAATCGGACACAAATGGACACAGACAGGAAAATACAAGTCATGGGGATTGTAAACCTCACTGACAATTCATATTATGCCCCCAGCCGTACACTTTCGGCAAACGGAGACACAGACATCGACTCATTCCTTGAAAGGGTGGACAGGCTCCTGCAAGAAGGCGCAGACATCATCGACATCGGTGCATGCTCCACCGGCCCGGGCACGGACCCCGTCGGCGAAGCCGAGGAATGGAGACGCCTGGAGCCGGCGCTGAAAGCGCTTTCAGGCGCCTTCCCCGGCACCGCCGTGTCCGTGGACACATACTGGGCCGGCGTGGTCGAGAAGACGTTCGAGACATACGGACACTTCCTCGTCAATGACGTCTCGGCCGGCGAGGCCGACGTCCGGATGCTTCCGACCGTCGGCAAGCTCGGTCTACCCTACATCGCCATGCACATGAGGGGTACGCCGAAGACCATGCAGTCCCTGACCGACTATGATGACGTGACCAAAGATGTCAAGGAATATTTCCGCGGGTTCGCCCGCAGGGCTGAAGAAGCCGGAATAAAAGACTGGATTATCGACCCCGGCTTCGGCTTTGCGAAGACCATCGAGCAAAACTACCAGCTCCTCCGCGAAATGGACACCTTCCTTGATTTCGACCGGCCGATCCTCGTCGGAGTCTCCCGCAAAAGCATGGTCTATCGTCTATTCGGCATCACCCCCGAAGAGGCCCTTCCCGCCACTCAGGCCCTCCACCTCAAAGCCCTCCAGAACGGCGCCTCCATCCTCCGTGTCCATGACGTAAAAGCAGCGAAGCAGACCGTAGATATCTACAGACTGCTTCGGTGATATAGTTTCGTTTCCGAGATTCTCGACCTTCGGTCAAGAATGACGAGGGGGGAGGGACGTTAGTAGCCCAGATATGTTTCGGGGCTGAGGGCGCGGAGCTCGGATTTGACGAAGTCAGAGACGGCGAGGGTGTCGATGAAGGAGGAGATGGTCTCGCGGTCGATGTGGCCTCCGGTACGGGTGAGGGCTTTGAGGGCTTCGTAGGGGTGAGGATAGCCTTCGCGGCGGAGGATGGTCTGGATGCCCTCGGCAACGACGGCCCAGTTGTCCTCAAGGTCGGCACGGATAGCGTCCTCATTGATAATCAGCTTGCCAAGTCCCTTCATGAGAGAGTCGATGGCGATGATGGTGTGAGCCATCGGGACACCGACGTTGCGGAGCACCGTGGAGTCGGTGAGGTCGCGCTGAAGACGTGAGATGGGAAGTTTGAGGGAGAGGTGCGTGAAGACTGCGTCTGCCATGCCGAGATTGCCTTCGGCATTCTCAAAGTCAATAGGATTGACTTTATGAGGCATGGCGGAGGAACCGACCTCACCGGCTTTGACTTTCTGACGGAAATATTCCATGGAAATATATGTCCAGATGTCACGACAAAGGTCAATCAGGATGACATTTACACGGCGGAGATTATCGAAGATGGTAGCAAGATTGTCATAATGGTCGATCTGGGTGGTCGGGAACGAGCGCTCAAGACCGAGGGAATCCACGAAATTATCAGCAAATTCAAGCCAGTCTACTTCAGGATATGCTACATGGTGTGCATTCATGTTGCCGGTGGCGCCTCCGAATTTGGCGGGATAGGAGAGGACGGCAAGCTGAGCCATCTGCTCCTCCAGACGGGCGACGAAGACCTCGATCTCTTTGCCTACACGGGTCGGGGTGGCAGGCTGGCCGTGGGTGCGGGCGAGCATGGGGATGTCGCGCCACTCCGTGGCAAGAGCCTCAAGCTTGTCAATAAGCTCACGCATGGCAGGGACATAAACATCCTCAACGGCTTCCATGAGCATGAGAGGCTGGGAAGTGTTGTTGATATCCTGCGACGTGAGGCCGAAATGAATGAACTCACTGTATTTGTCAAGCCCGAGAGCAGGGATATGCTCTTTGATGAAGTACTCGACAGCCTTGACATCGTGATTGGTAGTCTTTTCAATCTCCTTGACGCGTGCAGCCTCTTCTGGGGTCAGGTTTTCATAAATGGCGCGGAGCGCATCGGCCTTTTCCTCCGGAATGGAAGGGAACTGGGGAAGGCCCGCATGGCTGAGGGCGATGAAATACTCGATTTCAACCCTGATGCGGTAGCGGATAAGGGCGAACTCACTGAAATAGTTCCGGAGGGCGGCCGTCTTTGAGGCATAGCGTCCGTCCACCGGAGAAATTGACATAAGTGTATCTATTTGCATATATAAATATTATTCAGCTTTAACGGGGTCACAATTGCTTTTCTCGTAGGCAAGCGGAACTCGGGAGAAAATATAGACTGCTATGGAGACAACGACTACGGAGCATACAAGGAGCTTCACCATCGTCATAGAGGGGAGGACATCCTTGAGGCTTTCTGCTTCACCAAGGGAAGCGAAGCGTGTCAGCACGACAGACATGAAATTGTTGGTGAAATGCATGAGCATCGTAAGTTTCATGGAGCCTGTGCGGTAGTAAACATATCCGAACAGCAGTCCGAGAAGGAATGCGGGCACTGCCTGCCAGGGATTGAGGTGGATAAAGGCAAAAATGAGTGCGGAAATGCAGATCGCGACTGCAGGGCTCACTTTCTGGAGAAGGCCACGAAGGATGATGCCACGGCAGAACCACTCCTCAAAAAGAGGTGCAAAGACGCAGGGAAGCAAGATGGAGAGCCACAGCGGTCCTCCGACAAGAGTCTTCATGGCGTCCTCAAGGAATGCAGGCATCTCTGGCAGAAGGGATGTGAATGAATCCCCTATCACAGCCAGACCCAGAGTCGATAATGCAGCTACGACGGCAAGCGCAGCCCCGCCGAACTTGCCAAAATGATTGCTGTCCAGTGCATATCCTTCATCAAAGAACGCATTTCGGCGGCTGACAAGGAGAGCGTAAATGATGGCAGGAACGAACATCAGCGGATAGCTGATAAGGTTGGAGTAGTATGTCACGGCTTCCCCGTATACAGTGACGGGAAATGCCATTACCACGGCAAATACAACAACCGAAGCGACCAGCATACCGGCAAGCAGCATACAGACAAGTCCGATGGCCCCGCCGACTCCCGGAGTGTACCAGGAGAAACTCCCAAGCAGCGAGAAATTGCGCTTTACCTTGGTCTCAGGTGCAAAGAATGACATGGCCTACTTGCGATAAAGAGGTGTTGGATATACGCCTTTGTCAGCAAGTTCATGGAATTTGGCGACAACTGCGGGACGGTCTTCCTTGTATGTAACGCCGAACCAGCGGGACGGAGTGGAGAGGACTTCGCATGAAGCGGCACCGGATTTCACCATGGTGTCGACTGCGAAAGGGATGTAGTATTCTTTCTTGAGCTCGGCGATGTTCTTCTCAAGGAACTGCTCGAAAATAGCTTCGCTGCCTTTGAAATAGTCAGGAGTGAAGCCCCACATGTTCATCGAGCACAAATCTCCGGCCTTGAGGGTAACGTGCTCGCCGGTCACGGAGTTGTCACCCGTGACTGCGCCGTCTCCGCTCTTGACGATATTGAGGTGCTCGACGATGTCGGTAAGACGGTTGGAGGCGTCATAAGAGCAGATGCCCCTGGAGACGCCGCCTGACTCCGAGAGAGTGTTCTCGAGTCCGAAGCCGATGATGCAGTATTCACCGGAAGTGTTTTCATGGGCACGGCACCAGTCGCCGAGGATGCGGAAGGAGTCTTTGCCGTAGAAGTCGTCGCCGTTGATAACTGCGAAAGGCTCATGGATCACATCCTTGGCCATGAGCACTGCGTGGGCTGTACCCCAGGGCTTCTCGCGCTCGGGATTGAGAGTAAAACGGGCAGGAATCTTATTGAGCTCCTGAGTCACGAAGACAAACTCAAGAGGAGTGCCGTCAATGCATTTCACGCCGCTGTATTTCTCACGTACGTGCTGTTCCATCTGGTCCTTGAAATATTCGCGGACGATGTATACGACTTTGCCGAATCCAGCCTCGACAGCGTCATAGATTGAATAGTCGATGATAGTTTCACCGGACGGTCCGAGGCCGTCCATCTGTTTGAGTCCGCCATAGCGGCTGCCCATTCCGGCAGCGAGAACGAGGAGTGTGGGTTTCATTTCTGTGTATGTGTTGATTAAATTTTCAATAAACGTACAAAATTACTAAATTCGCCCCTGAAATCCATGAATTAATTTCTGTTTTGGCAGGCAAAAAAAAGAAAAATCCTCTTTGGAACAACGACCACTACTACTTCTCGAAGTTTGCAGTGATCGTCACCGTCATTGCCGCCCTGTTGTTCTGCTTCGTCGTACGCGACAACGTCGTCCGCTGGATAAAGGCGGGATACGAAATCCGCAACCAGGAGAAGCGCATGATCGAGCTTCAGACAGAAATCGATGACATGAACCGCCAGATCCGCCAGCTCTCCCACGACCGCGACTCCCTCGAGCAGTTCGCACGCGAGAGGTTCCATTTCACGGAGCCCGGCGACGACGTTTACCTCACAAAATAGCACGAAAATGAAGGCAATGATATTCGCAGCAGGGCTGGGCACAAGGCTGAAGCCGATAACTGACACACTACCCAAAGCCCTCGTCCCGATCAACGGCCGTCCCCTGCTCGACCATGTCATCACAAGACTCACCGATGCCGGCATCGACGGCGCCGTGGTCAATGTCCACCACTTCGCCGACAAAATCCGCGAATACATCAACACACATACCTACAATATCCCCGTAGAAATCTCCAACGAGACCGACCTCCTCCGCGAGACAGGCGGCGGCATACGTCATGCACGCAAATATCTCGAAGGCCACGACTTCCTCGTCCATAACGTGGACATCATCTCAAACCTCGACATTAAAGCCTTCATCGCATCAATACGCCCGGACGCCCTCTCGACAGTCATCGTCAGCGACCGCAAAACATCGCGCTACCTCCTTTTCAACGACGACATGCGCCTCGTCGGCTGGACCAACATCTCCACCGGAGAGATCAAATCACCACACAAAGGGCTCGACCCGTCAAAATGCCGGATGCTCGCATTCTCAGGCATCCACCTCATGTCCAGGCACATCTTCAACGCTTTTGACAATGAAAATGTCCCCGAGCGCTTCCCCATTATCGACTTCTACGTCTCCGTCTGCGACCGCTATCCCATCTACGGCTACTGCCCCGCCGGCCTCAAGATGATAGATGTAGGAAAAATAGAGACGCTCGGCGAAGCCGAACGTCTCTGTAAAGAACTTGGTTCCAGGTAAGAAGGATTATTTCCCTTCGATTGCCCAGAGTCTTGAATCTGCATCCCTGTAGACAATGTAGCATACACCGTTGGGAGCGAAAGCCACGTTGAGCTTATCCTTGAATCCATCGGCAAGTACTGTCGCAGGTGCGCCCCACTGAAGAGTCTCAGGGTCTACGGATACGACCTTGATTGCCGTACCCTTGTATTCTGCATAGAACACGCTCACGGTTCCGTCAGGAGCGACACAGATACGGGAATCTTCAACCGAAGTCCTTGACCCCATCTCGTATGAGATGGAGCCGCCACCTACGACACTCCATGAAGAAGTAGCGGGATCGTATTTATCGACCTTGAGTTTCCATGCGGCTCCGGGATTCTCGGCATCGTCAGCCGTAAGTGTATAAATGGTGCCGTCAGCGGTCATCAAGAGATCAAAGGCATTAAGCGATGCATAGACATTTGCAGCGCCTTCAGGAATATAAGCAGAACGGAGACTGGACCATGCGCCTTTTGAGTACATGGATACGCCATATTTTCTGGGAGAATTCCTTGTGAGATAGAGGATGCAGGCAGCATCTGAATTTGAGGCCGCGCGGCAAAGGTATCCCGGCTCCGAGCCGTTTGCATTGTCAAACGCACTAGTCCATGAAGTACCGTTGAACGTGGATACGACAAAAGCATAACGTGCGAAAGATGAGTTTTTCGAACCATTCATCTGCGCCACTATAACCTCGTTGGAGCCAGCCACAGCAAGGCTGGTGTATGTTGAGGTCGCAGCGTCCATAGAGGTATGGAGCCCTGCATCATCGACAAGTTCCCACTGGGAGCCGTTGAATTTGAGAACGCTTGCATCCTTAGGATCTTTTGAGGCACTCTGGTATGCGATATAAGGGACACCGTCCTTATTGAAATCAATAGCCATATAATCGTATGCGCCGCTACCGAAATCGGCACTGCCGACAGACTGCCATGTATCACCGTCAAGCTTGCGGACATTGGCAAGTTTGGTCCTGTCGGGATTGGCCTTGTCACCTCTTATCGAATATGCGATATAGGGCACGCCACTGACAGGATTGATCCTCATTGCAGTCGATCCGGCAGAATCAGTATGGACCTTGACAGGAGCAGCGAAAGTCATGCTCTTGCGTGATGCCGTGACCACATACACGGCGTTGAGTTTGCCGTCGCCGTTGGTGAGGAAGAGTGTCACGGGAGCGGTAAAGTCTAAAGCAGATACCTCATTTTCAAGGATCTTACCAGTAGCATCGCCAAGGCGAACTACATCTCCGGCATTGGTCGTGAATGACACGACGAGAGAGGTGATATCTGATGCAGAAGGGAACTGGATAGCGACCTGATCATCAGTGATAGTCGCGGTCTCATCCTCGTAAAGGGCGCTTTCGTTATTCGCCGCCTTGACAGAGAAGCTGAGGAGTTTGGGCTGGGGGTAGGGAGCATTTGATACCGAAAGGGTGTAGCTGGTGGATTTGCTTTCGGCATTGGTCGCTACAACGACTACATCAGAGCTGCAGTCAAGCACTGTGGTGCCGCTGACGAGCTGGCGTCCGCCGACAGTGACCACATCATCAGCATTCTTCGTTGAGAAAGTGGGGACAAGGACACTCTTATCCGTCACGGCAGGCAGGCCGACAAATTCAATTTTACCGCTGGAAACAGATGCGGTGTAGGACTTGTCGAGCTGGGCGTTTTTCGCCGCTTCGAAAGAGAATGATACGATTCCGGCCTCAGGCGCCGAGTCATTGTTACATGACACAAAGAGAGAGGCTGTCAGGACAAGGGCAGAAAAGGCCCTTGCAACTAGTCTGGTCTTCATATACTATAAGTTCGTTAAGGATTATAAGTAGCGTGTTAATCTCAAAATTTCAGCGATATTACCTATTAAATCGTTCAAATCCAAATTTCTTTTACTATTTTTACGGCCTCAAAACAACTGAATCATCTCTATTTTTATTGGATTACATGCGCAATAAGTTACAATTTTTAATCTGCTTTTCCTTATCACTTTTGATTTGCTCGCAAAACCTCTTCGCACAGGGGAAAAAAGTAAGCGGAACAATCAAAGACGAGTCGGGGAATGTTCTCCCCGGAGCGACAGTGATGATAGAAGGAACATCAAAAGGTGTATACTCTGACATCGACGGTTTCTACACAATCGATGCCCCCGCAAAAGGCGGCAGCTACACGCTGGGCTTCTACTTCGTCGGCATGATTACCCAGAAGATCAAAGTCTCCGAGCCCGGAACCATCGATGTCATCCTTAAAGAAGAAAATGTCCTCGACGGTGCCGTAATCGTCGGCGCCTATGGCACGAAACAGTCCAGGGAAGATCTCGTCGGAAGCGCCTTCCAGATCAACAGCGACATCTTGAAGGATAAACCGAAGGCCCGGCTCGACAACCTTCTCGAGGGCGTCATCCCGGGACTTACCATGGAAGCGGCCAACCAGGGCGACGCAAGCTCCACCCGTGACCGCCTCAACGTACGCATCCGCGGCGACGGCTCCCTCTCCGGCTCAAACAACCCCCTGTGGATCATAGACGGCATCCCCGCCTACATGGGAAATAATACTGGAATGATGCCGGGCATGTCCTACACAGTCTCTCCCCTCACTTTCATTGACCCCAACGACATAGAGTCCATCACCGTCCTTAAGGACGCAGACCAGACCACCATCTACGGAGCCAACGGTTCCAACGGCGTCATCCTCGTCACGACCAAGTCAGGAAAATACTCCGACCCCCTCCATATCAGCGTGACTGTCAATCACGGCGTATCGGCACCTGACTACAGCACCCGCTTCAAGATGATGAACGCATCGCAATACCTCGAGGTAGCCCGCGAAGCGTGGGCCAACGCAGGATACTCAATGAACGACTTCCCCTACCAGGACAACGACTACAACTCCTATTCGACCACCAGCACCGACTGGGCAAAAGAATACCTCGGCATCGGAAGCGACACCTATGTCTCATTGAATCTCAGCCACGGCACTCAAAAAGCGAAGACCTATATCTCAGGCTCTTACTACAAAAACGACAACATCGTCAAGACCGATGCGCAGAAACGCTTCTACATCCGTATCAATGAGAAACTCCAGCCATGGAAAGGCGCGGAGCTCGGCATCTCGCTTGGTGCGACATACAACTTCAACCACCTCTTCAACTCCGGCAGGGACTATCTTGACGCTCTCCCGATAACCTCCCCCTACCTCAATGACGGCTACACCTACCGCCTCTACAACAAGGTGTGGTCCCAGGACCAGCAGGACTTCGTGATGAAACGCTTCTACGACAACACGATTCCTGACAGGGAGCTCAGCTCACTCGACGAGACGACGGTAAAAAGCATGTTCAACTCGGAGTTCTCATGGAAATTCCTCAACGATTTCGAGATCTGGGCAAACTACGGCTACAACTACACCATGAACATCGAGGACAGTTATTCCTCACGCGAAACTCTCTCTGGTATTGACAGCACCACAGGCGAGAAGAACGGATACTCTTCGAAATCCGACGCAGCATACGCCGACTGGGCCCTCCACGGCAGGCTGAAATATGACAAAAAGCTCGGCAGGCACAACATCATGGCATACGCCGGTATCGAATACCACGACGAATACTACAAGCTCCTCTCCGCATACGGAAAAGGGTTCATGAACGACCGCATCCGCGAGCTCGCATACGCCGACAAGACCAGTATATCCGGTTCCTCAAGCTTCAACCACAGCAGGAGCCAGTCAATGTTCGGAAGGGCGGAGTATTCGTTCGACAAGAGATACTACCTCTCCGCGAACGTCCGCCGCGACGGCAATTCCGACTTCGGCATCTACGCACGCTGGTCCAACTTCTGGTCAGCCGGCGCATCCTGGAATATCCACAACGAGCCCTTCTTCGACGTGCCGCTCATAAAAATGCTCAAGCTCAAATTCTCCTACGGCAACTCCGGCAACTCCAAAGTATCCTCCACCGCCAACGGCACCTACAACTACGGCTCATCCTACGCCTACATGGGTATCTCCGGCGGCGTCCTGGGCCAGATACCCAACCCGGGGCTCAGCTGGGAGACCACAAACATGATGAACCTCGGACTGAGGGCCGACATCGGCGGCATCTTCGAAGTCGAGCTCGAAGGCTACCGCAACATCACCCATGACCTCATAAGCAACATCTATGTGTCCCGCGCGATCACCGATGACAAGGTACCCGCCAATGTCGGAAGACTTCTCAACCAGGGCATAGAGATGAACCTGTCCTCCACCAACATAAAGACGAAGGATTTCCGCTGGACCACATCATTCAGCATATCCCACAATATGAACCGCATCCTCGAGCTCTACGAAGGCGTCCCGACGAGCTTCGGAGATACAATATGGATGGAAGGCAAGGACAGAAACACCTTCGCCCTCGTGAAATGGGCGGGCGTAGATCCCACCGACGGTTCCCCGATGTGGTATGACCTCAACGACAACATCACCCACACCTACAACTACTCAGACCGCCGCTTCGAGAAGACATCGACGCCCATCTGCTTCGGAGGTCTCATCAACACGTTTGTCTACAAGGACTTCCGCCTCACCTTCCAGATCAACTACAACATCGGCGGCTACATGCTCAGCACGTTCGCGCTGAACTACTTCGACGACGGCTACGACATCATCGGCGGCAACCAGGCTGTCGAGGAATACTACTACAGATGGACCACCCCCGGCCAGACCGCACTCCTCCCGAGAGTCCAGCAGACATCCAACAACCAGTCCTCAATGAAGTCCACCCGCTATCTCTACAACAAGACCAGCTTCACCCTCTCCAACGCTTCCCTCGAATACACCCTTCCGCAGTCATTCGCCGCGAAGCTGAACATGAAGAACGCGAGCGCTACCCTCACCGGCAACAACCTCTACCTCTTCACACCGGACCAGAGCCGTAAGTTCAATTCATACAAGACAATGCGCAACGGATACCCCGTAACACGTACCATCACGCTAGGTCTTAATCTCAGCTTCTAGGAGGATACGAACATGAAAAACATACTCAGAAACATAATTATAGCCGCCACGGCAATGAGCCTTGCCGCATGCGATTTCCTCAACGTAGAGAAAATCGGCAAGAGTGACATAGACACCTACTTCTCCGACGTCAACTCACTCGTTCCCGCCGTCTACGGCACTTACTCGCTTACATACAGCTTCTACGACCGCTTCTTCCTGATTTATGGCGATGTTGCCGGAGACCTTGTCAATATCAACGGTACCTCCGCGTCATGGAGCAGAAACTTCAACTTCGAGACCACTGCGGAAGACGAAGCCACACCTGTAGGCTACATCTGGAAACAGGCATTCAACATCATAGCCAACGCCAACCAGATCATCTACCACGCTCCCCTTCTGAAAGAGCCCAATCCCTCCAGCACTCCGATCATTGACTACGTGACCGCACAGGGCTACTTCATACGCGCCCTGATGCACTTCAACCTCTGCCTCACCTACGCCCAGACCTACACCTATACGGCTGATGCATCCCACATCGGCGTGCCTCTGATCCTCAGGATACCGTCGATGTCCGACGAGATAAAGAGAGTGAGTGTCAAAGAAGTCTACGACCAGGTGATAAGCGACCTTGAGACAGCCAAAAGTCTCTTCAACGGGTCTTCCTACAGTCTTGACAAGAGCTACTTTGCCGGCGCCGATGCATGCGACGCACTCCTCGCCCGCATATACCTCTACATGCACGACTATGACAAGGCCGTCGAATACTCGGCTCCTCTCATAGCCAAATACCCGCTCACCGCGAATGCAGACTACGTGAAGATGTTCGAAGGTTCGACATCCTTCCCTTCTCCGGAATGCATCCTCCGCCTCAACGGCTACGATAGCGGCGCCATTATCGGCTCGTTCTATAACTACGAAAATGTCTCCGGCTTCCCGTCCAAAAAGCTCACGAACCTTTTTGAAGAAGGAGACGTGAGGACTGCCCTTCACAGCTATATCTGGAACGAAGGGACAGCGGACGAAAGACGCTATACCAACGTGAACATGAAATACTTCTGTAACGAGCTCAATCTCGCCGCGAAGGACCGTCACTATGATCCGTTCCTGTTCAGGAGCTCCGAGATGGTTCTCATCCATGCAGAAGCATCCTGCGCCAACGGTGACCTCAACACCGCCGCAGGCGATGTAAAAAAGATTATCGCCCGCGCCAAAGGAGTCGACGCTTCGCAGGTATCGCTTACATATTCAAGCGCAGCCGAGCTTGACAGGATCATCTCCGAAGAGAGAATGAAAGAGCTCTGCTTCGAAGGACACCGTCTCTTCGACATCACTCGCCGCCACGAAAATCTTTCACGCGGTGAGACCAACTCCACGGTTAAGGAGATGAATTACCCCGACTATCGCTTCATACTCGCAATCCCCCGCGTAGAAAGGGATGCAAATTCAAGCATGGTCCAGAACGAAGGTTATTGATTATGAAAAAGTTTATATGCATACTCGCAGTCGCCGCGCTTGCGCTGGGCTGCTCGGATTATAACAAACTGCCTCTTTTCGAAGGGAGCTACGTCTACTTCAACACCTCCAAATCCGGCTATACAAGCATCAACGAGCTCGGAAGGAGCACTACATCCTACTACATCAATTATGTAGGCCCGATGAGCGACGGAGAGACCATAGAAGTGGCCTACAGCGTCACTCCGGGGGATGGTCTCGCGGAAGATGTCGACTACCAGATGGTCTCGACATCGAGGACCCTTACCTTCTCCCCCGGCGTCTACAGCCTCGGCATCCATGTCCGCTGGCTGGCCAACGAAATTGACCCTTCCAAGGACAATACGCTGACACTGCGTATAGAGAGTTGCAGCAAGGAAGGAGTCGCCCTCGGAGTCCTCGGTCCTGATGAGGCCAACCGCAGTATCGTCATAAGCAAATTCAAAAACCAATGAGAAAATTCGTCTGCACGGTCCTGACCCTTTTTCTCGTCATGGGCATTTCGGAAGCGGGAAACCGCTTCCGTTTTACTTTGAATGCAATCGGAGATATCCAGATTGACCATTACTACGAATTCGACTATGCCGGAAGAACTATCTTCGCCGAACTTCTCGGCTCAGAACCTTCCGCAATCAACCTTTTCCTCGGAGACCAGGTCAACGGCAGGATGGAAGACCATCCCGCCTTCAAGGCTCACGCCGACCTTTTGCCCCAGGAATACCACGTAGTCATCGGAAACCACGACAGGGACGTCGCCGGGACCGCCGAAGGGCAGGAAGAGTCATTCCGGAAGTATTTCGGTTCGCCGGACTATACTTTCCTTAAAGGCAACGTGCAGTTCATCGTCCTCAACAACGTCTTCGGACTTGGTCCCCGCAACTATGAGGGACGCTTCCGCGAAGACCAGTTGGAGTGGATCAGGAGTATCTTGAAAAAGACTCCGGCAAAACGCCAGATTGTTTTCGCCATGCACATTCCGCTGGCATCGACAAAGAATACCGGCGCTCTTCTCTCACTGCTGAGAGGACGTGGAGACATCCTCTGCATCTCAGGACACACGCATAACGTCCAGAGAAGGATCATCGAAGGTGATGGCGTGAGAATAAATGACATCAGTGTCGGGGCCACGTGCGGTCACTGGTGGACCGGCGAGCGCGATTGGGAAGGAATTCCTTCCGCAATCCAGGCCTACGGTGCGCCGAGGGGATATTTCGTATTTGATTTCAACAAGAAAGGATATGAATTCCGCTTCAAAGGAGTCGGCCTCGACGAGGGGAAACAGATGAGTATCGAGGTATGCGGCATCGACCCGGCGGAGAATGATGTCGACAGCCTCGCAATAAGGGCTAGAGGCGATGTCTATGTATCGGTCTATGGGGCGTGCAGCGAGACGGAGGTCGAAATCAGCATAGACGGAGGCCACTGGATGCCAATGAGCAGGACAACGAGGATGGACCACAATGTTGCCCGCATCCTGACAGTAAACCATCTCTCGAAACACAAAGGCACAAAGTACCCGTCGACTTTCAGCCGCCGGAACCCGCTGCGCCGCACACCTTCTCCCCAGGTCTATACAATCACTCTTCCCCGGGAGGCGCAGAGCGGCATACACAGCATCCGCATAAAAGCGAGGGACCCCTGGGGCTTCAAAGCCGAGGGATCCCGTACATATTATTTCGCAGAGTAGTTTCCTACTTTGCAGTTTCTTTAAGCATCTCAGCGACCGCAGCTTCGAGCTGTTTGTCCTCACCGCGAAGGAGCGAGGCGGGGTCGTTGTACACCTCGATGTCCGGCTGGAGCTGAAGGTTTTCAAGGTAACGGCCTTCAGCTATGCTGAATGAGCCGACCTGAGGGATACCGAAGACAAGAGTCGGGTCTATCTGGGTCTCCCACCAAACCGATGTGGCGGTGCCGGGAACAGGTGCTCCGATGATCTTGCCTAGTCCGAGAGAACGGTAGACGTAAGGGAAGCCGCAGGCATCGGAATAGTTGCTCTCGGCTGTGATTACACAGGATGGCTTGTTCCATTTGTCGTACGGTTCCGGGCCCATGAATACGCCACGGGGACGGCGCTCGGTATAGAGCTTTCCGTTCAGGAAGGTGGCGAGGTCGTTGTGGAGCCATCCGCCGCCGTTGTGGCGGGTGTCAACGATGAGGGCATCGCAGTCGCGATATTTGCCCAGAGCTTTTGAGAACACCTCGCGGAAGCTGGCTGAATTCATGCTCTCTACGTGGACGTAACCAATGCGACCGCCTGAGAGCCGCTCGACCATTTTCTCGTTGTTGCGTACCCACCTCTCATAAAGCGCACTGGCGTCTGAACTGGTAGGAGTGATGAATATATCCTTTTCCTTTCCGCCCACCTTGAGGGTAAGCATCACATGCTCTCCGCTCTTGCGTGCAAAGACTTTATACCAGGGCTTTCCGGCTTCGATTTCCTCACCATTCACGGCGAGAATGAGGTCACCCTCTTTCATGGAAGGAACGGCCTTCTGAAGGATGCTCTTCGGAAGGAATTCTTTAATCTTAAGTCCCTTGCCGGTGTATTCTTCGTCATAAATTACCCCGAGACGGCCAGTACTGGCACCCATTCCGTGGCGGTAGCGGCCTCCGGTGTGGGAACCGTTCAGTTCACCGAGCATTTCAGAAAGGAGTTCACGGAATGCGAAATTGTCGGTGATATAGGGCAGGAACTGCCTGTAGTTGGCTCCCACTTTCTCCCAGTCGACTCCGTGCATGTTTTCGTCGTACCATTTCTCCTTGACTTCTTTCCAGCAGTGTTCGAAGATGTACTCACGCTCTTTGTCGGGGAAGAATTCATACTCACCCTTGAAGCTTACACTGGTGCCTTTGAAGGTATTGGGATCAGCCTTGGTGATGCCGAGACTGCTTACGATATATACGCTCTTTCCGTCGGGAGAGGGAACTATGCTGCCTGTGAATCCCTTGCGGACCACCTTGACATCTCCGGTCTTTATTTCAAGGCAGCAGAGGTCTCGGCCCTTCTCAAGCTGCACACTGTAGTACAGCTTCTTTCCGTCGGGCGTGAGGTAGTGGTCACCGATACGTCCGGAGCTACGCGTTAGACGAACGACGCGGTCGTGGCGGCGGGTAAGTTCAAGATTGAGCTTCTCGGGCTTCTTGACCTTGGTAGTATCGCTGTCCTTGTCCTTCTTCTTGTCTTTCTTTTCGTCTGCAAGCAGTTTCTCGATATCTTCGATACCGGACTCACGGGTGAAGTCCATGTATGCCTCGTCATCGAAGAACATGATATAGATGTCGCCTTCGGCTCCCCAGCTTCCATGGCTGCGGTAACCCTGTTTGTCGGTCTCCCATGTCATCGCTTTTCCGCCAAGTGCCCACTTGAAGCCGCTGTCGTTGTATCCGCTCTCGGTCAGGTTGGTGACTTTGCCGGTCTCAATCTCAATAAGGACTATATCCTCATTGTACATCCTGCCACCGCCCTGATATCCGGCAAGCATATAACGGCTGTCCGGACTCCATGCGAAGTCGACGTCTTCATCGGAATAGGAGTAATTGGCTGAAGCCGGGAGAAGAACTTTCTCCTTGTCCCCCGAAGTGCTGCGTATTACAATCCCGGAACGGTCCCTGAGGTATGCCACCCACTTTCCGTCAGGAGAAACTACGGGAGCGAAGCAGGTCTGTCCCTCCGGAGTGAACCTTTCTTCCCTTGTCTTGTATGAAAAGCTGAAAAGTTTGTCCTTCTTTTCAGTGAGGGAGGTCTTCCATATTCCCCATTCACCGTTTCGCTCGGAAGCATAGTAAAGGGTGCGACCGTCCTTGCTGAACGATACACCCCTCTCCTGTCCCGGGTCATTGGTAATGCGGCGGGTATCCTTCATCTCAAGAGGAGTAGTGTAGACATCGCCTCTTGACACGACGGCGACTTCCTTCTCGGAGGGAGACACTGCGAAGCCGGTGAGAACGAGGGCTGTAGTGCGGTAGATATGCTCCCTGGCATTCTTGTCTTTCTTGAGGGTGATGGCGATTTTCGCAGGCTCGCCGCCTTCGCGCATGGTGTAGAGGTCGCCGTTCCATGAGAAGCAGAGGACGCCGCTGTCACTGACGCTGAGAAACCTTACAGGATTGCCTTCGAATGAGGTGATTCTCTTAGGAGTGCTGCCGTCAAGGTCTGACTTCCAAACGTTTGAGTCAGAAGCCCAGTCGCCGACCTTCATCGGCTTCTCGCTGCGTTCGCTGAGGAAATAGTAGCTTTTGCCGTCCGGAGCGAATACCGGGTCGCGGTCCTCGCCTACGAAGGTGGAAAGCTTGGTGTACTCTCCCCCCCTGATCATCCATATATCGCGGGTGACGGAAGACGTATGGTGCTTGCGGAAAGGATCCTCAGGACCTTTCACGTCCTCGTAGAGGATAGTGCCGTCAGCATTTACGCTGGCTTCGCCCATGTTGATGGAGCTCACGAGTCCCACGCGGGTCTTGCCTGCCATAGCGTCTGCAAGATTGAACCTGTAGAGCTTGGAGGCACCGGGGAACTGTGCAGAAGCTGTCTCTTCCTGATAGTTTGCGCCGAAATATACGTAGCCGTCAGGGCTGACGGTATAGGGAGTCTGAGCTCCGCCGAACTCTGTCAGTCGGACGGGTGTACCGCCCTCGGCTGAGACGGCCCATATATCCTTCTGGCCCTCTCTCCATGAAGCGAAGACTACCGTCTTGCTGTCAGCGCTCCATACGGGTTCGGTGTCGTGAGCGGGGTTGGAGGTGAGCTGGAGGGCTTCGCCTCCGGATGAAGGAACTACGAAAATATCGCCCTGATAGACGAAGGCAACGCGCAGTCCGTCAGGAGAGATGGCATTCTGGCGAATCCACCTGGGCGTTGTCTGGGAAAAAGCCGCGATGCCGGCAAAAGTCAGCAACGCGGTAAGAAAAGTTTTTTTCATAAAATTATATAACACTACTAACTAAAAATTGTCTAGTTGGTCACCTGGCGCTTGAACAGGGATGCGAAACCAAACATGTCGGGATCGAAGCCGCTGCCGACCCACCAGTTGGCGCCAAACGGTGGTTCGTCGTAGTCGCGGAGGACTACGATGAGATTGTCGTCATCCACGAGTCTCGCAGAGAATACGGCCTGGCCGAGGGTCTCGGTGGTCTTGCTGAAAGCCCTGTTTGCACCGGAGAGAGAATAATAGGTGTATACAGCGGGATCCGCGTCCCGGGTCTCTTCGATGTACCAGCTGTTATATTCAGAGGCAGTATAGTTACCCAGAAGCATGCTGCCGGTAAACATGTGGACAGGGTATGCCAGTGTGACGGTGGCGGTCCTGAAGAACGCTGCGAAATCTCCCGTGGTCGAAGGAGTGAGGGTCACGGCACCTGTCTCGGCGTTTTCTGTGAACGTCAGGGTAAATCCTATATTATTGAGGGGAAGTTCAGAGGGGTCATCGCCCTCCATTTCAAACCATTCAGCCAGCTCTTCGCTGTCATAGATGTGATCGAATACCCATGTGCCGGCAAGCTTGGCGGGCATCTGGAGACCGGTCTTCACGACGATGGTGCAGTCGCCCGAGTCGCCTTTGACGTATCTGGAGCCGAGAATGGAAATCTTGACCTTCTCGTCGCCCACCATTTCGTTGAGGTTATAGCCGTCTTTGATCCTGAACTCGTAAGTGGCGGTATTTTCGCCTTTTTTGATGACGAAGTTGCCAGCTTCGCAGGCAAGGACAGCATTGTCATCGCCTGAGAGAGAGAATCCTATCTCGATATCAGAGGGAGCGCGGAATTTGCTGCCGGAAGTCACACCCTTGACTGTCATGGTTACAGTGGCCTTCTCGTAGAGGTCGACGGATTTGGCGCTGAAATCATACACCAGGGTCTCTCCGGTGTCAAGGCTCACGACGCAGGTGTGCTTTGTGCCGACATTGTATCCTTTGCCTCCGGCAATCGTCAGGGAGATAGTCCTTCCATCGACCATAGCGATATCGGTAATCTCTATGGAAGCCGTGGTAGAACCCGCGGCAAATGTGGCGGATGTGGAGGCTACAGAATATTCCGTACCTTTCTCGGCGGGACCGCTGAAAGTTATGGGGACGGTAAGGGATTTACCGGGGGCCTCGCTGAGTACCAAATTGACGGAAACCGTGCTTCTGGAGCATACCTGATAGAGCACCTGTTCAAACTGGACGTCCGGCACGGATGTGTCTTTGTCGCAACCTGCCGCCACGATGAGGGCGACAGCGAAAAAGATAAGTGTTAAAGCTCGTTTCATATACTTATGGATTAAGTTCCGTGTTGTAACGCTCGCGTATGGCTGCGACAACAGCGAGCTCTTCTTCGGAGGGAATTTCTCCTTGCGGAAGTACATAAGCATCGTCCGAACTGTCTGTCTTCGGAGGGTACTTGTCAGGGGCGCATGAACCCGCAAGCAGAAGGGCGGAGGCTAATATAAGAATTTTTTTCATAATCTAGTCAATATAGCCGGGATTTTGTATAAGTCCCTCATTAAGTTCAACATCCCTCCTGTATATTGGAGCCGTATACAGGTATTTCTTCGTGGTATATTTCAGGCCGCCGGTGATGACCCACCATTCGGGACGGCCATTGCGCTTGAGCTCGTACCAGCGGTCGCCTTCGCAGAAGAGCTCGCGGCGCCGCTCGTCGAGGATGGCCTGGATGAGCGGAGTGAGTGGCTTGCCCTCGGCGTCCACGACGATGCGCTCGCCAGAGCGCACAGAGGGCAAGGTGTCCTCCGCGAAATCCGCCACGCCGACGATGCGGGCGCGCCTGAGCTTGTTAAGCTCGGCGAGCGCTTCCTCACGATGTCCCTGGTGATATTCCGACTCGGCAAGCATCAGCACGATCTCTGAGAGACGGAGTCTCGCCTCCGGTCTCTTGGCACTGAAATGCCGGGCGTTGAAATACACGGCCGGGCGGACATCCCCGTCCTCGTACATGGCGACAAGGTCGCTTGAGGCAGGACGGGATGCGATATAGCCACGGACGTAGCTGAAATACCAGTCGAGTTCACTGGCATTGTTGATATGGCTGCGGATAAGGACTTCGCCCTTCGGGGCGTATTCGGACTGGATCATTGATGCAAATTCATCTGTGCCGGAAAGTTCCTTGCCGCAGTGCGCGATGATATCGCGGCAGATAGCCGATGTCGTCTCCCAGTCTTCACACCAGAAAGCGAGTTTAGCGCGGTAAGCCTTGACGATATATTCCGTGAAGATAAACCGGGCGTCCTGAGGGTCGAGCGCGAGCGAGGCATCCAGGAGGGATGCCGCATAATCCGCGCTCTCCCGAAGCGACGCCCTCACAGGCATATCGTTGATACTGAATTCATCCACGATCGGAATTCCCATCTGGGAAGAGGCGTCTTCCCAAGGGTCGCACCAGTCACGGATAAGATTATAATACAGGATGCCCTTGATGGCATAGGCTGCGGAGAGGATTCCAGACGCGGACTCGCGTCCTTTGAGATTGTCGATGACGATATTGCAGTCGCGGATGATGACGAATATCTCACGCCAGTCGCTCTGGCGCCTGTTGATGTACTCGCCGGCGTAGGCGGCAAGGTTGTTGCCGACACGGATATTGGCATCGAGGTCATCGGCACAGGCTTCCAGACGGCCTATGGTCTCGGTATTACCTATTATATATTCATCACCGCCGCCTTCGATTTCGTTGAGATGGTTGTCGATGATGGCTGCAAATTCGTCATCGGTCTTCGGGACTACTTCTCCCTGCGGAGTCACATCCAGGAAGGATCCGCATCCCGATAGCAGGAGCAGCGAAGCCGCTGCGTATAAAATGTCCTTTTTCATCAGAAGTCAAGATTTATTCCGCATGACACGGAGCGGGTTGTGGGATAAGTAGCGCCGGGGATCTCAGGATCCATTCCGTCGTAGGGAGTAAACGTGAAGAAGTTGTCGAGCGACAAACGGAAGATGCCGTAGGAGAGGACGATGGATTTGATGCGAAGGTATGACACATCCTTCACATAGATGGCATTAACGATGTCGGATGACATAGGCTCAGTGGCGGCGAAGTTGCCGACATAGCTGAAACGGTCGTAGATGCGGGGGTATTTCACGCCTTTGGTGTTGGTCTCGGTCCAGCGGGATATACGGTCGCGGGTGACGTTGAGGTGGTTGGAGTAGAGGTCGCTGTATTGGGACTGGACTTCTTCGGTGGCTGAGCCTTCGCGGCGGGCATTGAGATAGCTGGCCGGTGAAGTGATGTTGTCATAGGCCTTGGCGCCGATGCTGTAGACGCCGCTGACGGACATGCCGAATTTCTTGTATTTCAAAGAGATGTTGATACCGCCGCCGACAGGGGCATTGGTGGTGCCGAGATAGACGCGGTAGTTGTCGGGGTTGTTGAGGTCGGAGATGGAGGATACACCGGCGTCTTCGCGGAGGCGGAAGAGGTAGAATCCGTTGGTCGGGTCGATACCGCCGTATTCACCGGCGAAGATGCTGCCGACGGGGTAGCCCTCTACATAGCGGTCCTTGGAGGTGATGGATTTGAGGGCAGGGTTGTAGCGGACGACGCGATTGTAGTTGTATGCAATGTTGGCGGAGACGCGTAGATATATTTCACTGGGGAAGAACTGCGACCATGTTAGGGTGGCTTCTACGCCGGTGTTGGCAATGTCGGCGGAATTGAAATAGACTGAAGAGAAGCCTGTGGTGGTCTGGACGGCGGAGGATGTGACCACATCGGTGCTGAGGCGGTGGTAGGCTTCCGTACTGAGGGTGAGCTGTTCACCGAAGAAGCCGGCGTCGATGCCGAATTTGAGGTCACGGGTCTTTTCCCAGCCTAGGTCGGGGTTTGGTGCCGACGGGATGGTGCCGAGAGGGAGGGTCGTACCGTCGTAGTAGCGGTATTGCTGTTGGAGGTAACGCATTACAAGGAGGTGCGTTGCAGCTGTGGAGATGTTGCCGGTAAATCCGTAGGCCGCACGGAGGGTCGCATGGGAGATGACGGGGATGGCCTGCATGAAGGGTTCGTCGCCGATGTGCCAGGCCGCACCTGCGCTCCAGGTGGGGTTGAACTGGCGGTGGGAGCCGAAGTGGGAGCTGCCGTCGGTGCGGACGGAGGCGTTGAGGACTATGTTGCGGCGGAATGTGTAGTCGCCGGATGTGTAGAACGAGGCGTAGCGGCTATCGGTGAAGTAGCTGCCGCTGAGGCGTTCGGCCTGACGGAGCCATTGATCTGTAGTTCCGCTGATTTCCGGAAGGGAGGAAGTGCCGGTGACAGGGTCGTAGTTGTATCGCTTGTTGAAGGTGGTCCGGGAGGAGGAAGCGCGAATCTCGGCGCCGGCGATGACGTTGAGACGGCTTCGTTTGAATTCCCTGGTCCAGTCGAAGTGGCCGCGGAGGATGTAGTTGTCACGGGCGGAACGGTTTTCAATTATGCTGCCGTAGCGCAGGTCCTGACGGAGGTGGTCGTTGCCCATGCGGTCGTTGAAGGCAGTGTAGGTGGATTTGTCCGTAATCTTGTCGGTGGCGCCATTGGAGGATGTGTAGGATGCGAGGGCATTGAAGAAGAGGCCGTCGGTGATGAGGTATTCGCCTGAAGCCCGGACCGTGCCGGTGGTGTTGGTCGTGGTGGTGCTGTTGAGGTCCAGTTCACGCATGATGCTGAAACCCTCGTCCGGGATGACCTGCTCGTTCATGCGGCCGTTGTAGTAGCCGAGGGTGAACCATGTGCGGTCGCTGCCGTAGGAGCCGTCCTCATTGTAGGCGCGCTCGTAGGGGTTGGCGAAATAGGCGTAGGTGAAGGGGTCCACGCTGCTGTCGGGAGTGACGGATTTCTGGCGGGAGGCGTCGATGCCGAGGTCGAGCTTGAGGCGGGGGGTGGGTTTGAGGACAACGTTGGAGGTGATGTTGTAGCGCCTGTAGGTGTTGTGGATCAACATTCCGTTTTCATCAGTAAGGCCGCCGGAGATGTAGTAAGTCACGCCGTCGGAACCGCCGCTGAGGGAAAGGTGGTGGTTGTGGGAAAATGCATTGCGGAAGAGCTGGCCGTACCAGTCGGTGGTCTGGCTGCCGAGCTGGGCGATGTAGGCATCCTGGGCTTCTTTGGTGTCAAGACCCGATATGGCGCCGGAGCGGATCTGGCCGACGATGCCGATGACCGGGTAGAATGCAGTGGGGTCAGTGAGGGTCTGATTATAGCGATCTGCGGAGAATTCGTCCCAGAGGGTCTGTTCCCATGCAAGTTTCTCGGATGAGTTCATCAGGTCAAGGCTCCGCTGGGGACGGAATGACCATTTGAGGGTGTTGGAATAGGATGTCTTCATGCGGCCGGCCCGTCCGCGACGGGTGGTGACGACGATGACCCCGTTGGCTGCACGGGAGCCGTAGATGGCGGCTGCCGAGGCATCCTTGAGGATAGTGATGTTTTCGATGTCGGCCGGATTGATACCGCCCACGCCGCTGACGAAGATGTCGTCGAAACCGCCGGCAGCGAGTTGCTCGGATGAAAGGCTGGGGCTTTCACTTTGGAGGGGCACACCGTCGACGACCCAGAGGGGCGAGGTGTTGGCGGAAAGATTTCCGATACCGCGGATGCGGATGCGAGACTCCACGCCCGGCTGACCGGAGACTGCGCGGACACTCACGCCGGCAGTCTCACCCTGAAGGAGGGCGTCGATAGTCGGCGAGGGCTTGGCGAGGAAGGTCTCGGGACGAAGGACTGCGACCGAACCGGTGACACGCCTGATGTTGGTGCGTGTGTAGCCGGTGACGACCGATTTTTCGATTATTTCGACCTTTTCATCTGTCGAGGTCGTGTCATTCTCTGCAGTCTGGGCATAACTTAGGCCGCCCATGCAGAGTATAGCCATGATAATGAATATTCTACGCATCGAGATGAAAGTTCCTTATTTCCTCGGTAAGAGTGTCGAGTATGCGCATCTTGGTGTCGTACAGGTCGTCAGAGATGTCGACCTTGTAGTAGTGAGGGTTGATGAGTCGGCGCTCCGCAGGACTGAACGATGCGAGAGTACTCTCATAATAGGCTTTTTTCTCGAGAAGCGTGTGTTCGACCTTGCAGACTTCTCCGTCTTTGATGACGGCATGCTGGAGGGGACGGGCCGAGTATTCTCCGCTGCGGAAGGTCTTGGACTTATAGGCGTCAAACTCGTCGCGGACTGTGATGGTCTCGCCGTTCTGGATAGCCGTATCCAGGGTATCGCCGCGGAGGCAGGTGACATCGACGTCGTAGAGTCCGTCGGGGCCCGTGATGCGCCAGGTGACCTGGAAACCTGGATTGATGAGTTTGATCTTGTCTTCTGAGCGTTTGAGGACGGGTTCGTCGTCGATTTGGACGAGTTTGTAGACATTGCCGAAGCAAGGAGCATCCTTGGAGGTGGCGATGGCGTCGCCTACGCCGTAGCAGTCAATGCGTGCGCCCTGGCGTTCGAGGTCCGAGATAAGGTACTCGTCAAGGCTGTTGGTCGCAAAGATGCGGCATTTTGTAAGGCCGTGGGCGTCAAGGATTTCGCGGACCTTGCAGGAGAGGTATGCAAGGTCTCCGGAGTCGAGGCGGATGCCGTAGCCGGGGGCGTAGTTGTCATCGATGCCGTTTTCCTTGAAAGTGCGGATAGCGTTGAGCACACCGCAGCGGAGAGTGTCGTAGGTATCGATGAGGAGGATCAGGTTTTCACCCATGTGGGTGGCGATGTAGTCGGTAAAGGCAGCATGCTCGCCCTCCACCGTACTGCCGTAGGAGGTGATGAAACTGTGCGCCATGGTGCCGGTAGAGGGGACGCCGTTCATGGCTCCCGTGATGATGTTGGAAGAACTGGCGCAACCCGCGATGATGGCCGCTTTGGCGCCGTAGGTAGCGGCCCATGGGCCATGGGCGCGTCGGGAGCCGAATTCGCTGACGGGTTTGTCTGTGGCGCGGCATACGCGTGACGCCTTGGTGGCCACAGCCATCTGGTGGTTCATGATGCATAGCATCGGGGTCTCAAGGACCTGCGCTTCGATAAGGGGTGCGACGACGGTGATGATCGGTTGGTTGGGGAAAACGATCTCGCCTTCGCGCATGGCGTAGATGTCGCCTGTGAAGCGCATGGTGGAGAGGTATTTGCGGAATTCCGCATATTCGTCTCCGGGGAGGAAGCGGTCGTAGAATTCCGGCTCAGCGGTGCCCAGTCTCTGCACCATGTCAATCACCTCCGAGGTACCGCTGACCACGGCCCAGTTGTTGTGTTCCGGAGCCTGGCGGTAAAAGAGGTTGAATATGGCGATCTGCTGCTGCTTGCCGCAGTCATAATAGGACTTTCCCATCGTATATTGGTACTTGTCCGAACAGTAAGCTGTGTTAAGTCCGTTCATTTCTTACATGTTTTTCTCTATATCGAGTTCGCGGTGGGTAATGGATATCTTTATATTGAATTTGCCGGAAAGGTGTTCGGCCAGATGTTCGGCGCAGTATACCGAGCGGTGCTGGCCGCCGGTACAGCCGAAGCAGACCTGGAGGTGTGTGAACTTGCGCTCCATGAAGCGCTTCACGTGGGAGTCCACGAGGGTGTAGACGCTGTCAAGGAATTTCAGCACCTCGCCGTCGTCTTCGAGGAAACGGATGACCTCGGCGTCGCGGCCGGTGAACTGGCGGTAGTGTTCGTATTTACCGGGGTTGTTGATGGAGCGGCAGTCGAAGACGTAGCCTCCGCCGTTGCCGGTGCTGTCCACGGGAATGCCCTTTTTATATGCGAAACTGTAGATGCTCACCTTCAGGCGTTTGTCTTCAGCGATTTCGTAGAACTGACGCATGGTGGTCAATTTCTGGAGAATCCCGGTGAGGTAGGGATAGTCTTCGAAAGGAGTGTTAAGAAGACGGCGCAGATTGTCAAGTGCGTACGGAACCGAGGCGAGGAAATGAGGCTTCTTCTCGAAATATCCCCTGAAACCGTATGCACCCAGCACCTGGAGGGTGCGGAACAGGACAAATAGGCGAAGGCGCTCATGGAACTTCTCCTCATCCACCTCCATATAGCCCTTCAGGGCACGGAGATAAGTCTTCACGAGTTCTTTTTTCAGCTCTTCCGGATATCGTGAGCGGGCCTGCCATACAAAGGAAGCGACATCATAATAGATGGGTCCGCGACGGCCGCCCTGATAGTCGATGAAGTATGGCTCGCCATCCTTGAAAAGCACGTTACGTGCCTGGAAATCCCTGTACATAAAAGTGTTGCCCATATCTTCCAGGAGGTCGGCCTTGAATCGCTCAAAATCATCCTGCAACTGGACCTCATTGAAATCAACCCCCGTAGCCTTAAGGAAGCAGTATTTGAAATAATTCAGATCGAAGTCCACCATGCGGGCGTCGAACTCGGGCTGGGGATAGCATACATTGTAGTCAATACCCTCGGCTCATTTGAACTGGAACCTGGGCAGCATCTCCATCGTCTTGCAGAGGAGACCGCATTCATAGGAGCTGTATTCCCCGCTCTCCCGACCCTGGGCAACCAGGTCATAAAGGACTTTGTCTCCAAGATCCTCCTGTATGTATGCCATGCCGTCTTCGCTCACAGCGAGGACCGTAGGGACATGGAGCTGTTTCTCTTTAAAGTGCCTGCTTAACTCGATGAAAGCGTGGTTTTCAGCATGGCTGGTACCCAGGACGCCGACGACGGTGACATTACCGCCGCTCAGGCGGAAGTACCTCCTGTTGCTGCCGGAGGAGCGCAGTTCATGGGTTTCAACGAGTTTCTGCCCGGTATAAGATTCAAATAGTTCTTTAAGTTTTTCTTCCATAAGCGTATGACGTGTGTCCTTTTTTTCAAATTTCAAATATAACATTCTTCCGCGAAATATCCCGCTTTCCGGGCCCGATTTTGGTAATAAAGGAAAAGTCCTTACCTTTGCAAGTTCAGACACATGCCTGAAAGATGAAGAAAAACATCATATCCATGATACTTCTCCCGACAGCCATTGTCGGGCTCGCCGCGGCGCACACGACCGGCCCTGAGGCCCTCAGGTACGACTTTTCCGCACCGGCAGTATCCTGGGCCGACACCCTCTCGGAGGCCGGCGACACCACCTTTCTCGATCTTTTC
>JAFZPY010000040.1 GCA_017552475.1 Bacteroidales bacterium
CACCCTCTCCAACGGTCAGGCAGCACTGACCTACTCGGTACGCGAATACACCCGCCACGAAAGCCCCTCCCAGGCCACTCCACTGCGTCGTTTCTCCTTCGGCAATGTCACGATCTCCCGCGACTCCACCATCCATTTCCGCGACTACGAGCTCACTTCCACCAGCCGCATCATCCCCGGCATGACCTACTCTGAGCGCACAGTATCAAACACATACTCGCGCCTCTCCTCATTCCATGCCTTCAACGGAGTCAACATCGAGCTCACACAGTCAGACACATCCAAGGTTGACTGCGCCATCTCACTCAGCCATGGCCTGCTACAAGGCTTCAAACTCAACCTCGAAGGCTCCGTCAACTCCACCGGCCTCTTCGGCATCTCTCCCCAGCTCTCATACTACCACAAAAACATCTTCAGAGGAGGGGAGAGACTGAATCTCAGCTTCCTGGGCAACTTCCAGTTCAAGCCCCGTTCCTCCACAACGGCCACAGAGCTCGGCGCCTCCGCATCCGTCACCTTCCCTAAATTCCTGGGCTTCTCCAACCGCCGATTCAATGGTCCCGACATTCCTCAGACCCTCGTCACGCTGTCCTACAACTACCAGGACCGTCCCGAATTCACCCGAGGCGTCTTCTCCGCCTCCTACGGCTACACAGGCAATATCGGTAAACGCTTCTCCTACAGCGTATCGCCAATCCAGCTCAGTGTCACCGATGTATCCCGTATCTCCGCCGAGTTCCTCGATAAAATCGCCGGGCAGCGCTACCTTAGCGACGCTTTCACCAGCTACTTCGACCTGGGAATGGGCCACAGCATCTACTATACCACCAACAGCGACGTCGTCCCCAAAACCACATACCACTATATCCGCTTCTCCTTCAACACGTCTGGAAACGTCCTCAGCCTGTTCCACAACATCATGGACAAGGACAATCTCACAGGCCAATACAAAATATGGAACTCTCCGCACACCCAATATTTCAGGACTGAACTCCAACTCGGCCGCACCATTTTCCTTGGCAACAGCGACCGTCACTCAATAGCCACTCGTCTCATGGGCGGCATCGGGCTCCCGTACGGCAACTCCACGGCAATGCCTTTCGATAAAATGTTCTTCGCCGGCGGCGCCAGCAGCATGCGTGGATGGCAGGCACGAAGCCTCGGTCCAGGTATGTCTTCCACCGACGACCTCTTCACAATCCCCAACCAGGCCGGTGAAATGAAACTTGAAGCCAATATTGAATATCGCTTCCCCCTTTTCTGGAAACTCTCCGGAGCACTTTTCGCCGACGCCGGCAATATCTGGCAGGTCACCGAGGGCTACCAGGACAACCAGATGTTCCGTCTTGACAATCTCAAAGACGCCATCGCTCTTGACTGGGGTCTCGGCATCCGCCTCGACCTCTCCTTTATCCTCGTACGTCTCGACATGGGTATCCAGCTCCACGACCCCGGCCTCTCATCCACCACCACCTCCTACTGGATTCCCGTCAAATCCTGGTTCGGCGACAACCACTACGCCATCCACTTCGGTGTCGGATATCCTTTCTAACGAAAGGATCAACTGTCTCACTCCCGGCTGCTTCGCAGCCACCCCGATGGGTCGAGAATCTCAAGAACGACACTTCACACGTCATTCTTGGCCGTCAGGCCGAGAATCTCGAGCACGAAGAGCTATTCCTGCGACTTTATACGAACATCAAGCTGAGGGAAGGGGAAAGCGATGCCATTCTTAGGCAATTCATTGTATATCTTCTCGTTGACAGAAAAATATACGGACCAGAAATCCTCATTTTTCACCCAAGCACGGACAGTGAACTGGATACCGCTGTCCTGCAACTCGGAAAGATAAACGACCGGATCGGCGCAGGACGGGACGGAAGCGTCCAAAATTCTGGGCTCGTCGCCAAGAATAGACATTATGACACTGCGGGTCTTCTCTGCATCAGAACCGTACTCCACACTGATTTTCCATTCAAGACGGCGGAATGCCTGGCTGTAATTGTCTATCGTACCGTTGGACAGTGTACCATTGGGAAGAATGATGATCCTGTTGTCTACCGTACGGATCTTGGTGGAAACAATATTCACCTCCTCCACAAAACCGGAGAAGCCCTGTGCCGTGATGAAATCCCCGGCCTTGAAAGGTCTGAATACCATAATCATGAGACCGCCGGCAAAATTCTGCACAGTACCGCTAAGCGCCATGCCGATAGCCATACCGCCGGCAGCCAGAAGAGCGGCAAGAGAAGTCGTATTGATGCCGAGTGCGCCCACGGCAATTATGATCAGGACAATGATACTGACAATCGATACCAGCGAATCCACGAACGACGCCAGTGCCGGATCAGCCCCTTTGCGTGCAAAAGAGCGGCGGAGAATCTTCCTCAGCCTCTTTATCAACCACATGCCCACGATATAGATCGCGAAGGCGGCAAGAACCTTCAGACCAAACACGATCGCCTGGTGAAGCAGGTCGGACAAAAGCTCGGAGGGGTTGGAAGTCGTGATATAATCGATCGTCGCCTCTGTCTTTGTCTTGAGTGAATCTGGCGATACTTTCTTTGCTAACTCCTCCGCATTCACAATGGAAGATAGTTCAATGTCAAACATGTTCATGGTTATTTAGTTTTAAAAGCCGAATAATTTATCTACCTGGGAGATGATCTGGTCCTCAGCCATGGAAGGGGAGAGGATGAGATCCGGCATGGACATGAAATAGCCGGAGGATTTGGCCTTTTCCTCGCCGCCACCGGTGATGTTGAGCATTATCACCTCATCCTTGCCGACAACGCCGGTCTTCACGGCCTCTGACAACGACGCGACAGCACAAGCAGCTGCCGAATAGATATCGTATCCTTCGAGAGACATGAAGCGGCGCTGCCAGAAATTGAGTTCGTCATTGGTGACCTTGAACATATCGCCCTTGGTATCCACAAGGGCGTCGTACAAGCCACCGGCAATGCTGTAGGGCGGTTTTCTATTGGAAAGTACCTTGGCGTCGATTTCCGCAGCCTTGCGACGGGAGTCCTCGGGATCAAGCTGGATGAGCTCGCGCTTTCCGGCCTTCCAGGAGTCGTACATGACTGTGAAGGGCGCATTCTGCGAAGCATAGATACGCATTTTCTTGTCGCCGAAGCGTCCGTCTGCAATCAGCCGCAAGTTATTTTCCCATACGGCAATCGCGCCGGTGCCGCTGCCTACGGCCTGGAAATATGCATCGGGGATGGCCCCGATGCATTCCACGGCCGACAGCAGCGTCGTGCCCATGCCGTCACGGCGCGCGACATTCTTCGCGCCGCCCTCGGCGAGATAGCGCTCTGACAGGCAGAGCTTATCGCCGAGGGCAATGGCGTCGAAATAGTCGCTCCCGGACGGTGTTGCGATGATCTTGACACAAGATTTCAGCTTTTTATAGAACCACAGTGCGCTGATATTGTCACGCGGAATACAGATGACCAGGGGAATGTTGTTGTCGGAGCATACCTGGGCGAAGGAACGAGCCGTATTGCCGGCAGAAGCAACGACCAGGACCTTGTCCATCTTGCGGGGGAGCCTTGCACATACTGAATACGCTTCTGTTGCCTTGAATGAGCAAGTAGTAACCTCGGCCCCGATCTCAGGAGCATAGCCTGTGAAAGTGATAAAAAGGTTGGAAAGCCCGAGCTCCTTTGCAAGCCCCTTGGAGCGATATGTCACAGGGCCGGCACATTTCCTCAGGGTCCTTTTGATAGGAAGCCAGTCGGCATAGCGGTATATTCCCTGGAATTTATCCCTGGGCGTAAACCGGGGATTGTCATATACTGCACGTATGAGGGATGGAGTCTCACAAAGAGGGTCGGAGAGCGACCAGCCCTTGTCTTCGAACTGACGACCCGTGGCAACTGTTTCCAGGGAGTATTTTGTCGGTGTGAATTTCATTTGATATTGGTATTATAGTTTGTGGATAGTCCAAAGCATATATGCCGCGAACACGGCAAGGAAGGCGGCGCCGTCGTTGCGGTCAACGGAGTCCCTGGTGCCGGTGTAGACGCTGAGAAGAATAAGTAACGAGCTGAATATCAGCACTCCGAGGTCTATGAAGCCAATGCCGTCCATGGACAGTGGCGATATAGCGGCTGAAGTGCCAAGTATCAAAAGGATATTGAATACATTGGAGCCCAATATGTTACCGAGTGCAAGCTGACCTTTTTTCCTGACCGCGGCGACTATGCATGTGGCAAGTTCCGGCAGGGAAGTGCCTCCTGCAATGATTGTGACTGCAATGAATTTCTCGCTGATTCCAAGCCCCTGGGCGATTTTTGTGGCTGAATCCACAAGGAAGTGCCCTCCGACGACAAGCGCCGCGAGACCGCCGATGATGCATGCAATGGAGACCAAGGTACGGCGTTGGCGCACCGGGGCAGGGGAATCTTCCTCAATCTCTTGAATATGAATGCCTTTCTTGAAACTCTGCCATATATAGACGGCAAATATAAGCAGCATGATGATACCCTCGGCACGGCTGAGCGTGCGGTAGCCGGCTGTCTCGAAAAAAGACAGGCCTACGCCGAAGAAGACAAAAAGGATGGTGACTGCAATATTGACAGGTACATCGCGGTATCTGTTGGACTGAGTAATGCGAATCGGCAGGACTACCGCTGTAATCCCAAGTATCAGAAGTGTATTGAATATATTAGAGCCGATTACATTGCCTATGGCGATGGCGGAAGTGCCGCGGATGGCACTGATCACGCTGACTACGAATTCCGGGGCAGACGTACCCATCCCGACGATGGTGAGTCCGATAACGAACTCACTGATACCGGATTTGCGCGCAATATCGGAAGATCCTTCCACCAGAATGTTGGCACCGTAAACAATCAGGGCCAGCCCCGCGATCAATATGATAAACTGCAATAACATGTATGTGTCAATGATTATTCTACAAAAATACGATTTTTTTCGCTTATTTATCGTTAAATTTGCGAGTAAACGACGAAGCATTGAAACGTGTACAATTCATATTCCTTTGCCTTTTTTTCCTGGCGGCCGGCAGTCGTGCAGGGGCCGAGGGGGTTGCATACGGAGGCTATTTTTCATTCAAGGGTGCCGGTCTCACGATGGATAAGACGATGGAGCACGGCTTCATCGCCATTACCGTCAACACCGATTTCAGCGGAGTGATAAATGGTGGCGAATTGTATCCCGGCTATCGCGGCTCCGCCATTTATAATCAGGTGTTTGCCAGGGGAGTGACAGATTGTGGAGTAACGGCCTCCGCTTATGCCGGAATGGGCATCTTTTATGGATATTTGCGCAATCATGACAGGCATTTCGGTCATTCCGCTGGATTGAGCGGCGATGTCGGGGTGATGTTTGATTTCCCCGCAGGGGTGAGATTTGGGCTTGGAATGACATGCGATATGGGACTGAATGTCCGCATGGGCTCCAGAGGCATTGACAACAGCCTCTCCAAGTGGTATTGCAATGGTGTGCAGAGAGCATGGTATCCGGAGCTGAGGGTGCTGTATAAGATCGGGGAGCCTCATATTCAATCGGTCAGGTCGAAGAGAAGCAGGATGACATTCGGGGTTGAATGGGGGATTGCACTACCGTTTGTCTACATTTGCCATAGGGATTTCATGGTCGGAGAAGGATATCGGGTGAGTGATGACGGGACTTATTGGCATATACACGCTAATGGAGAAATATTGGGGCATATCGGGTATGATTTGTCAGAGAGGCTGAATCTGGCTGTATATGCGGGTTATAGCGGTATTTGCAAAGATTTCCGTGTGATTCCCGTGTCTGCGAGAGCTA
Organism: Bacteroidales bacterium; assembly: GCA_017552475.1. GTDB lineage: Bacteria > Bacteroidota > Bacteroidia > Bacteroidales > UBA932 > Cryptobacteroides. The sequence goes on from JAFZPY010000040.1 coordinate 5,803, forward strand.
CTTATTGCATGGCCGGAACTAGCGGCAACGGTCCTTTGGCATTTGTCGATTACGGAGTCGGTTTGAATTCCGGTAAGGACGTAAATATCGGAAAGTTAGGATTTGGCTACAGATTCGGCGTCCAAGGCGGGACGCACGTCGATTTTCTTCTTGTCGGTCGTCTGTCCGGCAGTTGTCCGGATATTATCGACCCGGACACCAGACTTCCTGTTCCGACAGAACGCATTTTCCGGAACATCCAGACGGTGGGGAGTGTCGGTCTTTCTATGAGTATCACGCTCTGATCCCAGCGCAACTTAACATAATATAAATTGTATAACAACGGCTATCAGTTCCTCAAAGCTAGACAAAAGATTACGAAAAACCGGAGAACACATTGACTGCATTCCCCGGTCACACAACATTAAACCAGTATTACAAACTGTCAATCATTATCAATATCACGCTGAGCTTTTACCCAATACTCAGAAGTCGTACTGACAAACCACAAATAATCATTCTCATCATCACCGTCGCTAACAAGGAAAATTCCGCCTTCTTCATAATAAAAGTTCAACAGTTTGGGATACCCAGCCCAGACCTCGTTGAACACAGATGGATAATCAGGCCATGGATCATCCATGTATCCAAGATCTTTCTGCATGAAAACCAGATCCTTGTAATCAGATGATACTTTTGCTCCACCATTCTTGAAGCTGTCAAAGTATACATACCAATAATGTCCGTCATCATTATGTCTCGGGCAATAAATCACGGGTCTGGTCTCACGGTCATTGAATTCAATGCCATTCCATTCGTCGTGAGGAAGCAATTCATCGATAATGCTTTGCTCCGCATCCCCTTTACCATTAAACACATTCAGGTGATATGTCTCATAATCTCCTGAAAGCCAATATCTTCTAGCCTCACTACTATTGGTTACCCTGAATGCACTTGTACCCAACAGCTCTATGGAGGACAGACTTTCATCAAGCTGCAATCCATTCACTTCTTCACCAAGAACGGTAACTGGTGTAACAAACGTAAGGCGTCTATCTCCGGTTGCTTCTGAAGCATCAACAGACACTGCGACGTGTGTAAGTTCCCTGTTGTCCATAATATCAAATTTGGCAGAGCTTGTTTTTGGATCTACTGAAACTCTGGCAAGGAACTTACCCACACTATTACGGAGAATCGCACTTCCGCATTCCGCATCGATGAATCTCTTGAATACTTTGAGCTTGAATAATATCGGTTCTTTCTCATCCTGCATGGCCTTTAACTCCGCCGCAGATGCAGGAACAAATGTAAGCGCAGTCCCCAGAGTTTTCCCTGTAGCCTTGATTGACGTACTTGAATATTCTGTGACATAATATGTTTCATCCGCATCATCAATGAAATACGGCAGATGACCGGCGCCCTCGATAGTCAGGGCGATAGCATCATCCCCTTTGCTTACAAGGCTGAATACGCCACTTGTCGCCAATTGGATTGCTTCTGAGTCAGAGTCAACTGACCAGTCCTTGTTAAACGTGAAATAAACGTCTGTGCCGTTGCAGTCGGCTTTCCAAATCTTTCCCTCTTCGCAGAGCACTTCCTTGAGCTTTGATGGAAGGAGCCTGTCCGGATTCTCAGGATATGCATCCAGCCATTTTTCGTAAGGGTTGGTAAGACCACACCCAGCCAGTGTCAGGCATAGTGACATCGTGGCGATTTTAATGTAGTTATTCATAATTGATTATCTTAGTGTTTATTATATTCCCATTACAACGTAGGAGGGGTATAAGGCATCAGGTACTTCTGCTTGTATTCGGCTGCTGCACCGGGATTGCATACACGGATGTCGATAAGCTGCTGTGTCCGGCCATCCCTTGGTATAGGAGCGACGCCGTCAGCGGGATGTGAATGTTCGGTACCGTTGGCATGACCCCAAGGGTTTCTCATGCCATACGTCGCATTGCCTGAGTTCACGAACATGAATGTAAAAGCATGTGCGGTAACCGTCTTGAAAGGCCCATCTCCTATGACTACATCATCCAGATGGAAGCCGCCTATGACAAACCAGCCGTCATTAAGCAGTACAGTCACGGCACGTTCCATCTCGTCATAAGTAAGTACATTGTAGTCAAAAGCATAACTGTCGCCGTTGCCGACAAAAGGAGGGATGGCATGCTCAGTGCCGATGCCATCAATGCAGTCGTTGCAATGATAGATACTGTTCCATTTCAAAAGAGCTTTCTCCAAAACTGCCGTCCAGCATACGTAAGAATCATTTTTACTTGTCATCTGGCCGATATACCCGTCACCGTTGACGAGGAACTTGTCCGACAGACAGACTTTGATTTTATTGCCCTGAGGGTCATACATGCTGACGGTATAGGTATTATCACCATTGTCCTTGATGATGCTTTTGACGAAGTCCGGGTAGATATAGGCCATTGAAGCAAGAGAAGCGCAGAAGCAGCAGTCCCCTATCGCCCTCTGGTTGACATCGGCAGGAAGCGGTGTACCGTAAGGGTACAATATGACTTCGCAGGTCTGCCATGTATAGCCCTCGGCTTCTATCGTGGCAGTGGGCTCATTGTCAGGATTGAGTAGCCACTCAAGGTCGCTGTCAGTAGTCCTGTGTCGGTTTTCATAGTATTTACCCATCGGAGTACGCTCGCTATGAGTAAAGCCTTGAGCTTTAGACATCAGGTCATCGATGGTCGTAGCGGTACCGTCGATATAGATTAGCTCAGCAATAGCAGTCGTCGCTCCCCCGTTGTTGGCAGTAATGTTGAGACGATAATACTTATAGGTCGGTGTTGTAGAGACCTTGTATTCATTTTTCACATTACGTCCGGAGAAGACCTGACCGGATTTCTTATCAATCGAATTCCAGGTCTTATTATCATTCGAACCATAAAGCGTCCATGCTGAAGGATCGGAAGCGGCATCGGCCGTAGATGATACGATTGCGTAAGATTTAAGCGAAAAAGCCTTGTTGCAGTTAATCAGGATGTAGAACTCAGAATGTCCGGTAACGAAAGCTGTCGATTCATTGTTGTCGGCAAGTTTGCCGATGTCTGAGCCGGACGGAGAGTCCGAATACTGGGTGGAGATCACTCCGCCGCCTTTGATGTTCTTGTTATCGGAGAGAAGGTTGGAATATGGTTTGACAGTGTCAGGGACGATTGATGGCTCGTCCTTGCCGCAGGAAGCCAGTATTAGGAGACCCGCAGCGAGCAAAGACCATGAGATGTGTGTGTATTTCATCGTTTATCAGTGTTTCAGGTTTATTCCGGTTGTGGAGAGGGACGGGGGTACAGAATCTTTGGATACAGCGCGGCGATATGCGGGCTTGCGGCTCATCACAAATTCCAGAGTCGCACCGTCCTTAATGTCGTCCCATGTGATCCATGATTTGTCGCAGATGCGTCCGTTGACACGAAGTTCTTTGACATAGACATTCTCACGGGACCAGTTCTTTGCCTTCATGCAGATCTGCTTGCCGTCAGACATTGTTACACACATTTGTTCCACGCAAGGAGAACCGATGTTGTAAATGTTGCTGGAGGGGGCTACAGGATAGATTCCCAGACAGTTGAACATGTACCACGCACTCATCTGACCGCAGTCGTCATTGCCGCTGAGGGCGTCGGGAGTATTGCCGTAGAACCTGTCTGCAATCTCGCGTACTCTCTGCTGGCATTTCCATGGCTGACGGAAATAGTTGTAGATGTATGGAACATGGTGACAAGGTTCGTTGCCATGCCAGTATGCTCCTATACGGCCCTGGATGTCATGCGCACCGGGGATGTCTTCAGGTAGTTCGTGTGTAAACAGGCTGTCGAGACGGGTCAGGAGTTTGCGCTCCCTGCAGCATCAATATATCCTTGCATGTCGTGTGGAACATACCACGTGTACTGCACCGTGAATCCTTCGGTGATATCGCCCCAGCCATTGACAGAGCCGGGTCCCTGATAATCAAGGGGAGAGAACGGAGTCCTCCACTCCCCTGCTTCGTCACGGCCCCTCATATATCCGGTGACAGGGTCAATGAGGTTGCGGTATGACAGGGAGCGTTTTGTGAAATATTCGCAGTCCTCCTTGTGTCCGAGCGCATTGGCTGCCCTTGCTATGCAGAAATCGTCGTAGGCGTATTCAAGTGTCTTTGAGACAGACTCTGACTCGGTGTCGAAAGGCACATATCCGAGTCTCCTGTATTCTTCCAGTTTATCATAGTCACGGTTCATCGCGGTCGTCTTCATCGCTTCGTAGGCCCTTTCATAATCGAACCCGCCAATTCCTTTCACAATCATATCCGAGAGTACGGAGACTGCATGATAACCGATCATGCACCATGTCTCGTTGCCGTAGAACGACCAGATGGGAAGCATCTTTTCTACACTCTTGTCATAGTGGGCGAGCATCGAGTTGGCGATGTCGGCGTTGATGTCCCTATGAACAAGGTTCATCCAAGGATGGAAAGACCTGTAGGTGTCCCAAAGGGAGAATACGGTGTAATTTGTGAATCCTTCGGAGACCGCGATGTTCTTGTCCAGTCCCCTGTATCTGCCATCGGCATCCTCGAACACAAACGGGTGAAGTGCTGCATGATATGCAGACGTATAGAATGTCTCCAGAGTCTTCTTGTCGGCCTTGACTTCGTAAAGCGACAACTCTTTTTCCCAAAGAGCCACTCCCCTCTCGTGCAGGCTGTCAAAGGACTCGCCATCAATCTCGGAAAGATTGTTAAGAGCTCCCTCGGTGCTGACTGCTGACACGGCAACTTTCACTGTGACTACTTCTCCCTTGGCTGCTTTGAAGCCGAGTTTTGCCGACAAGCCCTTTCCCCAGGCTTCCTTTGTGCTGCGGAACCTTGACGTGTTGTAAATCACCGGCTTGCCTTCCTGATATATCATCAGGTTTTCAAGAGGACGTGAGAATACCGCGGCAAAATACACGTGCCTTTCCGGTCCCCAGCCTTTAACCAGCTTGTATCCGGTCAAAGTGGAATCATTCTCTACACGGAGGTTGGCCCACTCGCAGTGCTGCCATAGCGTGTGGTCCATGTCAATGGCGATGAATGCGTCATCGGATGACGGATATGTGAAGCGGAAAATACCGCTTCTCAGGCCGGATGTCATCTCCGCCTTGACACCGTACTCATCGAGCACCACGGCATAGTAATCAGGAGACGCCCATTCACGTTCGTGACTGAATACAGCTGTCTCTTTCCTCTCTCCTGTGCCGGGTATGAACAGAAAATCTCCGAGGTCAGGGATGCCGGTACCGCTGAGGTGAGTCAGGCTGAATCCCTGTATGGCAGTATGCGAATATTTATAACCCGATGCGGCATCGTAGAACTTGTCGTCGGTGTCCGGACTTATCTGGATGCCGCCGAAGGGAATCTGAGCACCGGGATAAACGTTGCCATAGCCGTCTGTTCCGATAAGCGGATTGACATAGTCTACAAGACTCTGCCCCACGCCCGTCTGAACGAGCGCGAGAGCAGTGATCATTGTTGCAGTCAGTTTATGAATTGTCATCTGTTTCAGATTTTTATATCACCGACAGCAATCTGGTATTCATTCCAAAGCTCATCGATGTCGGCATTCTCGCCGAAGATGTGCTTGATCGCACCGTTAAATGACCATGGAATGACTTCCAGCGTGCTGGCATTGAACTTTCTAAGGAAATCGGGATCTTTGTTGTCCCTGAGCCAAACAAGGAAGAATCCGGTTTTGCGGTATCCGTCCATGTAGTTGCCTCCCCTGGGCCTGTCTTCGGGGCCGAAACCGCCGTTTGCTACGCGAACAGCGTCTGCCATGCCCTCGATGAAACACCAGAAGACAAGGTCGTTGTCATAGTCACCGATACCCTGTGGAGAAAGCTGGAATACATGAGTAAGCTCATGAAGGAGCACTCCCCTGGTCTCAAAGAGCACCTTGGCGGTATCTTTGTCGGCAAAGCTCTGCTCAATATGACGGGTGCTGTAATAAATACTTGCAACCGCTCCTTCTCCTCCCTTGGCCGAGATACCGTCCGCATCCTCTACAGTGTAGTAGAGATCAGTGATTTCGGGGATGCTGTCGTCAGGGCTGTAATATAGTGTCGCGAGCACATCCTCTGCCTGCTTGTGGATATAGGCCTCGGGATTGGGGATAATGCTGGAGTAAATCTTGGAACCCTCGGTATCAGGAGATTTGTCCAGAAAGTGGATCGTTCCGATATTGTATTCGCTCCAAACGGAGTCCTGAGCCGATGTGGTTGCTTTTTTGGGTGTGTTTCCGCATGAGAGCGTGACCACCAGAAGACCCAGGGTGGCGACACGCGATAGTAGGGTGTTTGTCATTTTTGTATAGTCAGTGAATAAGGTTTATTCATATTCTTGGTTTTGGATGGACGGGAACTCATTTCAAATTCCCAGATTCCTCCGTCCATGATTTCGTCATAATTGACGTACAGACGGTTCAGCAAGCGTCCGTTTATTTTCAAAGATTTGACGTAGCGATTCTTGTCGCTCACTCCGTCAGCTTTAATCTCAAGTGTTTTGCCTGAAGCAAGTTCGATCTTGATATAAGGCAGGTATGGAGCACCGATAACATATTGTCCCGACCCGGGGCATACGGGATAAAAGCCCATGGCAGAGAAAAGATACCATGCACTCATCTGCCCGCAATCATCATTGCCACCGAGGCCGTCAATGCCTTCCCTGTACATTCTGTTTATGATCTCGCGCACCCAGTATTGAGTGAGCCAGGGCTTTGAAGTCCATGCAAACAGGTAGGGTACATGATGGCTCGGTTCATTGCCGTGCACATAGCCTCCGACAAGACATTCTTTCTCAATATCCTCGTTGTCAGCATAATACTTCGGGTCCAGATCCATTGCAAAGAGGTCTTCCAATTTCTTGAGGAAAGCTTTTTCTCCGCCCATCAGGGGAATAAGGCCGGCGACATCCTGTGGAACATGGAAGGAAAAGTTTCTGGAGTTGCCCTCGATGAAGCCTTCACCGTAGGTTTGGTCAATATCAAAGTCTTTCTTGAATGAACCGTCGCTATAGCGTGGACGTGCGTAGCCGATGGACGGATCGTATAAATTACGGTAGTTCTGTGCCCTCTTTTTGTATTCGGCGGCAAGGTCTTCCCTGCCAGCCTTGACGGCTGCGGCATAGATAGCCCAGTCATCATAGGAATACTCCAATGTAGTGGACGCTCCTGTGTCGCTCACATCATATGGAACATAACCCTTGGCCATATATTCGGCTACGCCTTCATAAAATCCCACCCGGGACGTTGCCACCATTGCTTCAAGCGCTTCTCCGTTATCGGAGTAGGTGCCATTGACAATGGCGTCGGCGATCACCGGTACGGCATGATATCCGCTCATACACCAACCCTCGTTGCCCATCAGGCTCCAGACCGGCAGCATGCCGACGGCGCTCTGCTGATAATGGGCAACCATCGAACGGATCATATCGGCGTTTTCCGAAGGGAAAAATACCCCGAGGAACGGGTGCTCGGCACGATAAGTGTCCCAGAGTGAGAATACAGTGTAGTTTGTGAATCCTTTGGCTTCGTGAATATTACCGTCCACTCCCCTGTAACGCCCGTCAACATCCATATAGACGGAAGGATTGATAAGGGTGTGGTAGAGTGAGGTATAGAACATGGTTTTCTCCGCTTCGGTTCCTTCAACCGTGAAACGCCCCAAACGGCTGTTCCACGCGGCTTCGGCTGAAGACGCAATTTCTTCGAATGAACCGGCTGCCTCCGCTTCGAGATTACGTACGGCGCCGGATGCATCCACGGCAGATATCGCGACCTTGACAGTAACAGGCTCGCCCGCATCAAATGTAAACCATGCGGCCAGGTCCCTGCCAGCCATGTCCGGAAAATTATGTTCTATGTCGAACCTGCGCCAGAAACCACTGTACAACGACTTCTTGCGGTCCTTGCAGCCATAATCCCTGATGGGTTTGGAAAATGATATCGCGAAGTAGGTATAGTTGGTCCGCGACCAGCCGTTAGTCAGTCGGAAACCCGTCAAAAGAGTGTCGTTTTCCACTCTTAGGGTGGACCAGCGGACTTTGCCGTCGTATCCATAAATACCATGTCCAAGATCGAGGATTATGTTCTGAGCCTCGCCTGCGGGATAGGTGTATCGATGCACACCTACCCGCTGCGTGGCAGTTAGTTCTGCACGGATGCCGTAATCATCAAGTGTCACCTCATAGCTGCCTGGGGACGCCGTCTCGCTCTCGTGATTGAAACGCGAACGATAGCCGCTCTCCGGACAATCCTTTGTGCCTGGAACAAGCTTCACCTCCCCTGTAGTGGGCATAAGAAGTATGTCGCCGAGGTCGGAATGACCGGTGCCGCTGAGATGTCTGTGTGAGAATCCGACAATCGTGCCGTCAGAATGGCGGTATCCCGCACAGTAGTCATAAACCCTGTTCTGATACCGCCCTTCGACGTTGTGAGGAATGGTATCGGTATCAGGGCTGAGCTGTATTCCTCCGAAAGGAACACATGCACCGGGGAATGTATGCCCCATCCCGTCCGAGCCTATGAACGGATTTACATATTGCACAGGCTGGGCAGCGAGAGCACATCCCAAAGCCGTCGTCAGAACTGATACCGATATCTTCTTCATGTTAAAAAATATTATTGTAATAGGGTAAGATAGTTTTACTCTTCAGTGGTCCAGCCGTAGTTCTGAACCATGTTGGGGTTCTTCCTTATATCATCTTCGGAGATCGGGAAGAAATAGTGCTGCTTGGAGAATGTCCTGGTCTCGAGCACCACTTTCTCGAAGAACTCCGGCGGATCTGCCATAAAGTTCATGGCGTGTATTTCACCGCCCTCACCGCCTTTGTGGTAGGAAGGATAAATCCAGTCGTCACCGACAGCCATGTCAGCCACTTTCCAGCGACGAACGTCGAAATAGTGGTTCCATTCAAATGAGAGTTCGAGGAGCCTCTCGCGGCGGATACGGTTGTCAACTTCAGCACGGTTGGAAGGGTAAGGAATGTAGGAGAAACCGTTTTCATCGGTGCCGCCGCCATTGCCATATCCGGGGATACCTGCCCTTTTGCGTATAAAGTTAACATATTTCATGGCTTCGTCAAACTCACCGCAGGCGCTGAGGCACTCTGCATAACCGAGGTACATATCGCCGAGACGGAGAAGGACAGCACAGTGGGAACCGGTGTTCATACCTGTGATAGGCGCCATTCTGCGGTCGCCGTAGCCAGTGTAGGGGGCATCCCAGCCAGCAGCTGCGAAACCAGAGTTACCATTGTAATTAAGCTCGGTGGTCACCTCACCGTCATTGGTGGTAGTGTTGAGCCATGTGGAACCGTTGAAGGTCACGCAGACGTAGAAGCGGGGTTCGCGGTGAGCCCACTGCTTGAGGGTCTTGTCTTCATTGGCTTTGAAGAGGTTGCGGTCAGGGTTGAAAGGATCCTGATAGTCCTCGTCCCAGCCATAGTGACTTTCATCGGGAACACCTGTATACTCATCGTAGTCAGGGTCATCAACAATACGCAGACCTTTGTCGGTGAAATAGAGGTCCACCATTTCCTGAGTGGTTCCAAATCCGAGACCGCCCCTGATGGCGTCATCCTGGCAGTCGCGATGGTATGGAGTAGTCTGGTAGTGAAGGTAGTTGTGATCGGCGAGCTTGATGAATATCTGCTCGGTGTTGTGGGTGAAATCAGTGATGGAAGCGGCCTGACGGTATGACTCGTAGTGATCTACCTTACCGTTGGGGAGTGTCACAGTCTGAAGCTTATAGTACTTGTTGTCAAATTCTTTGAGGAACTCCTCGTAGGCCAGCTTTGCTTTTTCCCATCTTGCCTGCTCCTGGCTCTTGTCCTGAGGGAAGAGCTGGGTGCCGTCAGGATTCTTGACATTGGCATAGTCTGGGTTGCAGTTGAAAAGAGGGCTGGCTGCATAAAGGAGAGTCTTTGCCTTAAGTGCCTTGCAGATACCTCTGTCGATACGGCCAAGGTTGGCGTCGGTGTATTTGGCAGGAAGGTCTTCTGCGGCCCTGTCAAACTCGGATACTATGAAGTCGATGTTCTCATCAAGGGTGTTGCGCTGCTTGAGGAGGTCCTCCAGAGGAGTATCGAGTGCGAGAGCCTCGTCGCCAAGGATTACGGTAGGACCGTAGAGACGGAAGATTTGATAATAGAAGAATGCGCGGAGGGCTCTTGCCTGAGCAGCCCAAAGCTTGCGGTCATTTGAGCTTGCCTCAGTACATTTTTCTACGTTGCTGAGGAAGGTACTGGCTTTGGAGATTCCTTTGTAGTACTGTCTGTACCAGTAGTTTACCCACTCGCTGGAGGGATAGGTCACGCCCATGGACCAGTCCGTGGCTTCCTGACCGTCAGAGCTCCAGGTGATATCACCCTCGATCGAGGCTCCGGTCCAGATACCGCCCATGTCGTCCTCCCAAGTAGGCCAGCGTTCGATGGTCTCATCAGCAACGTAGCTGTAGACGTTGTTGAGGAACTGCTGGGTCTTGCTTCTGTCCTTGAAGGTCGACTCCAGGTCATACTGCTCACCGGGAATCACGGGGAAGAATTCGTTGCACGATGAAATCGTTGCAGCTGCGATGAGCACGGATGCTATATGTAGAAATTTTTTCATCGTCTAATTAGAATTTAAAGTTAACACCGAGAGAGATAACTCTGGAGTTGGGATATGCAGTACCGTTGTTGGTATTGAGTTCGGGATCCCAGAGTTTGAATTTAGAGAAGGTCAGAAGGTTGGTTGCATTGAGATAGATATTGGCACTCTCAATGAATGACTTCTCAACCCATTTTGAGGGAACCTCATAGGAGAGGGATACCTGTTTGAGCCTGAGGAAGCTTACATCCTTCTGCCACCATGTGCTGGTGCGGGTGTTATTGGCATTGTCGGTCTTGCTGTAGTGGAGTCTGGGGTAGAATACGTTGGTATTCGTGGGATTCTCGGCAGACCATCTGTCAGTGATGTTGGCGTAGAGGTTTGAGAGACCGGCCTGGTCGGCGAAGGGATGCACGCCGTCACCGCTGAGGCAGCGATCAGCAAATGCGTTGCCGGAGAAGATTACGCCGGCTGAGAAGTGACCGATCTGGATGTCGGCGCCAAAGCCATAGTAGAGCTTGGGTACGTCGCCCTGACCGATTACGCATCTGTCGTAGTCGTCGATGGTTCCGTCACCGTTGAGGTCCTTGTATTTAATATCTCCGGGCTTGGAAATCTGTCCGGGATAGTCCTCACCGAACTGTTTTGCATGGTCGAGAATCTCATCCTCGCTGGTGAAGAGGCCTTCGGCGATCCAGCCCCAGCGGGCGAGGACGTTGGTACCTCTGGTCTCAAGCCATGGATATCTTGCAGCAGGCTGGTCGTCTTCGATGATGCGGTCCTCGTTCCATGTGAGGTTGCCCCTGAGGGTGATCCAGGTCTGGCGTCCGAGCTGACGGTTGTATTCGATGTTCATGTCGATACCCTTGTTGTCCACGACACCGAGGTTGGCGAAGGGGCTCTCTACGAAACCTGCATAGCTGGGAATGGTAGCACGTGCGAGGAAGATGCCTGTACGGTGCTCCTTGAAGAACTCTACGGTGAGGGATAGCGCGTCTTTGAAGAACTTGAGGTCGAAACCGAGGTTCTGCTTGAGAGCTGTGGACCAGCCGACGTTGGAGCCGTATTTCTTGAAGGCCCAGCCGTCTACATTGTCATTACCGGTACCGAAGCATGCACCTTTAGCAGAGCCCATCTGATCCTGATACATGAAGCGACGGCCTGTTGAAGAGTCGGCGCCTACCTGACCGATGGTGTAGCGGATCTTGAAGAATGACCAGATATCCTTGATGGGATTCCAGAAAGATTCGTTGGACACAGCCCAGCCGATACCGGCTGCGGGGAAGAAACCGAATCTTCGCTCGGGTGAGAAATTCTCGGAGCCGTTGTAACCGGCGTTGTACTCGAGGAAATAGCGGTCGTCATAAGAGTATGTGGCCCTGGCGGCGATACCCTGCTGTTTGTAGTCGAGTGAACCTACAAGGTCGTCGGGAGAACCGGGAGCATATATATTCTGGTTGTAGAGGACGAGGCCGGTGACATTGTGTTTGCCGAATGTCCTGTCATAGTTGAGTGAGGCCTCGAAGTAAATGTTGCGGTCCATGGACTGGCTGCGGTCGTAGTTGAGCTCGCGGCCGCCGGTATAGGTGCGGCTGATATTGAAGTTGCCTTCTTCATCAAATACATCCCTCTCCCAAAGACCGGTTTCGGTGTTTTTGGTGCCTACGAAGTAGTAGGTATCCTCGCGCTTGTAGTATTTGTTTTTACGATAGTTGTTTACGTCAAATGCGAGGAGAGCGTTGGCGGAGAGACCTTTGCTCCATTCTGTAAAGCCCAGGTCCTGGGTGACGCGCAGATTGGAATTGAGCTGGTTGTTGATCTCATTCTTGTAGCCACGTCTGGTGAGGTCGGCAAGAGGGTTGCGGAGGTCGCCCTGTGCGGAGATTCCGGGGATTGAACCGTCGGGCATCTCCTTGGGAAGGTAGACGGGGTTGATCTGGAGGCAGGATGCGAACAGATCGGAGGTAGAACGCTCAGGATATGTGCCCTCTGAGAGATAGCCGCTGAAACCCAGGTCTATGGTTGTGGTCTCGGTGGGACGGAGATTGAGGTTGGCAGTGTAGTTGTACCTGTCATAACGCATGTTTGCGTCGTAATTCTCCATCTTGGTGTCACGGGTCAGACCGGTCTCATTATAATAGGTCAACGATACGTAGTAGGTAGCGTTGGGCACACCGCCACGGACGCTGAGCTGAGCACGGCGGTTGTGACCGAATTTCTTGAAGATTTCCTTGTTCCAGTTGACGTTAGGATAGAGGTAACTATTGTAGAGGACAGGGTCGTCGTTGGGAATCAGTCCATCTGCTTTCTTGGTAGCCTCGATGTACTGAGGGGTGAAGAGCAGGACGCCGCGGCTGTTCATATAGGCCTCGTTGGCAGCGTCCATGTAGTCATAGCCGTTGGCGAGCTCGGGGACCTTGGTAAGGGAGGTCACGCTCTCATAGTAGTCGACAGTGAATTTAGGTTTGCCGACACGGCCGGGCTTGGTCTTGATGATTATGACACCGTTGGCGCCGCGTACACCGTAAACAGCTGTCGCAGAGGCGTCTTTGAGGACGGTGAAGCTCTCGATGTCCTCAGGGTCGATGTTGTTGAAACCACGCTCAACACCATCGACGAGTACGAGGGGCCGTGTGTTCTGGTCGGTGAAGGTGGAGATACCGCGAATCCAGATATCGGACTCGTCGTGTCCGGGCTCACCGGACCTCTGTACTGATACGACACCGGCGAGGCGGCCGGCTACAGCGGCAGAGAGGCTTCCCGAAGGCATCTTGATTTTCTCTGTCTTGATGGATGCCTGTGATCCGACGACGGAGATTTTACGTTGTGTACCGTAACCGACGACTACAAGCTCATCAAGCTGTGAGACTTGCAGGGAAAGTGCGGCATCCACGATGCTTCGCTTTCCAACTTCGATTTCTTGGTCTTCATATCCCAGAAGCGAGAATACGAGGATCGGATTGGAAGTGGTAAGGACGAGATTGTACTGTCCGTTCGCATCGGTGAGGAAACCGTTTGTGGTTCCTTTTTCATACACCGCTACGCCTTCAAGCAATTCGCCCTTATCATCAGATACTCGGCCGGAGACTTTCGTCTGGGCCGACATGATCATTCCGGTGGAAATGAATGCCACCACTGCTAGCCAGATCTTACCGGCAAGGAGTTTTTTTGATGATGAATCCATGTGTGTGATGGGTGTTATGTTATATTGGTTATTGATTGTTTGCCACATCAGCGTCTACAAAGTAAAAAAGTATATCGCGGAATGATTTCCTCATCCGCGACAAAATAAAAGAGGTATCCATCGAGAGGACACCTCATAAAAAATCAGCACAAGATAAAAATCTATCTATAAATATTTTACAATGCTTGTATGTTATTTTGAGCACACTTCCTCCGCACTCCCCTTCTGTGTTGTTTTCCAGTTTCCCGGAGTCGTTCCGAACCTAGCCGTGAACTCTTTGTAAAAATACGAACGGCTTGAAATACCGACTTCCGCGATGACATCCTGTATCTGACGGGACTCATCCCTGAGGAGCCGGGCGGCCATCTCAAGACGATAAATCTTGATAAGTGACCCTGGAGATATGCGTGAAACGCTGCGGAATTTCCTGTAGAAGGAACGTGGAGTCATTGCCAGCCTGTCGGCCAGCAGTGTCGTGGACAGATCCTCACGTGCAATGTTCTCCGATAGTACCTGGATAGTTTTGCGGACAAACGCGATATCTTCATCATTTGAGCAAACAATCTCTTCGGAGAGACTACCCAGCTCTTCAAGCCTGATATGGCGGAAATCTTTCTTGCCATGCAAAGCCCTGGATACAACATCCTTAAGAAGATGTATATCAGACACATAGTCAAGATATGAATCCGACCTTGATATGAGCTCTGCAGCAAGCATGCGATTCTTGTCGCCGGTAAAAGCGACTACGGGAATCTCAGACAGAGACGCCCTGTTTCTGGATAGTATATCAATAATTACCTTCTCGTCATTGGAATAATTATGAACATCGACAATCACAAGCCTGATATCCGAACTATTCAAAGATCTCAGAGCCAATATCGTATCCGCCGCATTGATTACTTCATAATCCGCAGATAACAAGTCTGAAATAAGCCAAGCCGTCTCTTCGCTGCTCTCAAGCAGGAGCACTTTATCCCTGTCTGCCGGAGCCAGGTGTTTGGATGAAGCAGGGCTGAAAATCAATTCCAAAGATGTCGACTCGCCGGTACCGTTCAACGTAATTTTATCAATCAATCCCTGATTAACAGCCACTTGCAAGAACGCCAGCTGCAATTTAATATCCTCGCAATAATCGCAAGACAAATCATCCTTCCTCCCTTCGAGAGCATCTTTAAGGCCCCTCGCCGCAGCACTCTTAACACTCAAACGCATAAGACCGTCCTTAACTTCAACCTCTACGACAGCCTGCACCTTCTCAGTAACAATGTGCCCATATACCACAAGAAGCAGCCTTCTCATGAAATTTGCAAAAACCGGGAACGGCTCATCAACGGCATGAACCTCAATACCGGAAATATCCGCCCCCCTGGAGGCCATCAGACGAAGGACATCAGCCGAAATATCGCTGATTCCCTTTCTGGATGTCAATGCACAATCGTACGCATCAGCAAACAAAACACCCAGATCGCGGCGACGCTCCAGACCGGAACGCCTGTCCTCCTGAATTATGCTCTCTCCCCTTCTCGCCTTGCAGAACAAATGGACACAATACAGAAGAAGGCCAATAATCAAAGCCATCACAATGGCTGACATAACAGGAGACCCCATAAAGCCGCGCTTAACCCTCACCTCAATACTGAATTCACGCGGACAAACATCAGTCACATCCTTCTTGCATCTCACACGAAGGGTATATTTGCCCGGAGGCACATCACTATAGGTAGAGGTATTTGAAAGGGAGAAAACAGACCATTCAGAATCATAACCTTCAAGGAAGCATGAATACTCCATAAGCCCTGAAGCCTGATAATCAGGAGCTGAATACGTGAGCGCAAAAGACACCCTGCTGCCCCGGAATGTAAGTCTGCCATGGTCCAGATAATCTGACATCTTCACCTCTTCGTGCCCAACTTCGAGCTTGCGCAGCTGAATGTCAGCATAATACTGCGATGCAACCGGAGTCCTGGCTTCCAGATACATCACACCGTTAATACCGCCGAAGATGATACGGCCATTGTATTTATCCTTATAATAGGCATCATCGCTGAACTCTGCTACCTCTACTCCTGCAGTATATAAATAAGTATGTGCTGAAGAATTGACCGGATTGTATTTGACCAGTCCCCTGTCAGTCCCGAGCCATATCATTCCATCTTCGTCCTCAAGTATACCATGAATCATATCATTGGGCAAACCGTTTTTCCTGCCGATATACTCAGCCTTCAGTGACGACTCGCTGTTGGACAAATGCATGAGTCCGGAAACAGTCCCGACATAAAGGCTGCCGTCCGATGCACTGCAAATACTCAGAACATCATCCGAAGCCTCCTTATTCAAGTATTTCATGGAAATCACGCGGTACTCATCATTACGGAGGTCAAGTCTCACCACACCGCTGCCCCTGCTGCCAAGATAAAGAAGCGAATCGCCGACACTGGTCATGCCGTAAAACAACTCTATCCTGCGTCCCTCTGAAAAGAATGAATAGTCTTTGTCAAAAACCACATTATCTCCGGAAAGAGTCAGCTTGTGCAGTCCCCATCCGGCAGAAGCGACATAAAGCGTATTGGCATCTTTTTCATAAATGCTATGAACCTCTTCCAGGTCAAGGTCCTGTCCAAAACGATGCGGAAGACCGTTGTAGGGACAGAACATCAGCCCCTCGGGACCGGCGCCTACCCAGACCCCATCACGATAACGGCTTTCCTGCATGGCATACACCTTGAACTCCCTGGGATCTCTCTGATAAACCTCCGCCGAGGTCCTTTTCTTTGGAGTGATGACTTCAGCATTCCTGGAACCGGAACTGTAGTCGGGAATGTGGATAATTCCGTCACCCTTCGTCCCTATCCAGAGTCCCCCGAACTTGTCGGTCATCATGCAGCGCACTGGCCTGGAAAACTCATCGGAGATGGATGACAACAATACATTATCCGCAATTGCATATTTCTTTGAATACATCAGCGCGCCATGCCCGTCGGTGCCAAGCCAGACAACGCCCTGCTTAAGATCATGATACAGGCAGAAAATCCTGATATTGCGGTCGATAGACTCAGCCTGGTACTTGTCGAACGCCTTAAGGCGGAAAAGGCCGTTCACAGTGAAGCCAATCAGGAAGTCCTCATAGAAAGGGACAATACTGCATATATCCCCGTATTTCTCCACCAATGACTCCAGATTGCGGATGTACACCTTTGTCTTGCGTTCCACATCGTACATGTAAAGGTCCATGTCCTCGTCCACAAAACACATCATCCCGGTCTGATAGAAAATATCATTGATGGGCTTGGGATGGAAACGCTCCTCCTTCACGGTCACCTTGGTGCTTGTAGAATCAGCCGTCCACGAAGACAGCGAATACTTCAAAACCGTCCCCTCATCCCTCATGAAATACATCAGAGTGCCCTGTTCATCCACAAAGAATCGCCCATGTGGCAGTTCACCAAGGCAGAACTCATCAGTAAATACGAACTTGCGGTGGGCCGTACTATAATAATATAATGTATCGGCGCAAATCAGCCACGTATTTCCCTTGGTATTGGACGACATAAACCTGTCTTCCTGAAATGAAAATGTCCTTGTGACTTCCCCGGAAGTCTTGGACAACAAGTTCAGTGACAGGAAGGTATCCACCCAGAGGTTATCACCGTCGGCCTGGCATATATTGCTGATAATATTGTTGCTGAGGGTATTGCCCGCGGAGAAGTCTGAACGGCAGACGTACATGGACGAGCCGTCATAGCAGTTCAGTCCGTCGTATGTGCCCAGCCACACCAGACCGGTATTGTCCTGGAAAAGCGACAAGACTGAACTGTGCGACAATCCGTCACTGAACCCCACCTGCCGGAAAGAATACTCTCCATTGTGGTTTGCGGCAATGGACGGGAGCAGGAAAGACACGGAAAGCGTGGTCGTAAGCACGGCCTCGCGCAAGTAGTTTTTCATACGTATCGACGGGTTACTCATCAGCGTGTGTGATCATCCATTTCATGTGGAATTACAAACTTACGGAAAATTTCTCTAAATTTGCACACTTTTATCCCAGAAGCTTCATAAAAAGATGTCCAGAAAAAAAACCGACATAACCCTCGAGAATATCACGATCGAAGCCATAGCAGCTGAAGGCAAGGCCTTGGCCCATGTGGAAGGAATGGTTGTTTTCGTTGAAAACGCTGTCCCCGGAGACGTTGTAGACATAAAAGTGTACAAGAAGAAGAAAAACTACATGGAAGGCCGTATAATCCGCATTGTACAGCCCTCCAGTCAGCGCAGGGAGCCTTTCTGCGAACACTTCGGCGTCTGTGGCGGATGCAAATGGCAGCCGCTCCCCTACAGCATGCAGCTCGAGGCAAAACGCCAGCAGGTTTATGACCAGCTCGTACGTATCGGCCACCTGGACGTTCCTGAAATCCGTCCGACCCTTCCATCCGAAAAGACGGAATATTATCGCAATAAGCTGGAATTCACCGCCTCCTCCAAACGCTGGATACTTGACGGCGAAGATCCGGACTCGCTCAACGCCGGGGACCGCATGGGCCTTGGCTTCCACGTAGGCAAATTCTTCGACAAAGTACTGGACATTCACACCTGCCACCTCCAGAAAGAGCCCTCCAATGCCATCCGCCTCTTTGTCAAGCAGTTCTGTCTCTCCCATGGCTATGAATTCTTCGACATCCGGGAAAACCGCGGTTTTTTCCGCAATATGTTCGTGCGCACGACCGAAGACGGTCAAGTCATGGTCATAATGTGCTTCTTCCATGAAGATGTGGAAAAACGCACCGCATTGCTTGACGCCCTCACTGAAGCATTCCCTCAGATAACCTCCCTTTATTATATAATCAACAGCAAATTAAACGACTCGATATCCGACCAGCAATGCATCCTCTACCGCGGCGCTGACTCCATCTACGAGCAGATGGAAGGACTCCGGTTCAAAATCGGTCCCAAGTCGTTCTATCAGACCAATACCGCACAGGCGCACCGCCTTTACAGCGTCGCCCGCGACTTTGCCGCTCTTACCGGTAGCGAGACCGTCTACGACCTCTACACCGGCACCGGCACAATTGCCCAGTTCGTCTCATCGCGCGCATCCAAAGTGGTCGGCATCGAATATGTACCCGAAGCCATCGAGGACGCCAGGGCCAATGCAGAAGCCAACAACATCACCAACTGCACCTTTTACGCCGGCGACATGAAAGACGTCCTCAGTGCGGACTTCATTGCTGCCAACGGCCATCCGGACGTCATAATCCTGGACCCTCCACGAGCCGGCGTACATCCCGACGTCGCCAAAGTTATCCTCGAAGCCTCGCCCGACCGCATCGTCTACGTCAGCTGCAATCCCGCCTCACAGGCGCGTGATCTCGCCATGCTTTGCACACAATACGAAATCACGGCCGTACAGCCCGTAGACATGTTCCCACACACACAGCATGTCGAGAACGTGTGCGCACTCGTCAGAAAGAAATGATAATAAGCGAAAAATTCTTATCTTTGTAAATATTACACGCACAACTAAAACCCAAACGCTACGATGTCAGTCACTATCAGGAAAGTGGAATCCTCAAGAGACAGACGCAAGTTTGTCAAATTTCCGCTTGAACTTTATAAGGATTGTCCGTATTACAATCCGGGCCTCTACTTTGACGAAATCAAAACCCTGACCCCCTCAAAAAATCCCTCCAGCGAATTCTGCGACTCCGCACTGTTCCTGGCCTACAAGGACGGTAAAATCGTCGGCCGTGTCGCCGCAATCATCAACCGCCGCGCCAACGAGCAGTGGAGCCATGCCGAAGTCCGCTACGGATGGCTGGACTTCATCGATGACAGGGAGGTTTCCAAAGCCCTCATCGACGCAGTCATCGAGTACGGTCGCCAGGCGGGAATGAACCGCATCCAGGGTCCCCTCGGCTTTACCGACGCCGACTCCGAAGGTCTTGTCGTAGAAGGCTTCAACCAGCTCCCCACATTTCCTCTCCGTTACACCCCCCCCTACTACATGGAGCATCTCGAGGCTCTCGGCATGACCAAAGTCGTTGACTGGCTTGAATTCCAGATCACAATCCCCAAGGAAATCCCCGAGCGTCTCCAGAAAATATCCGACATGGTCAAGGAACGCTACAACCTCCACGTCCGTAAAGTAACCCGCCGCGAAGTACGCAGGGAACAGATAGGGCGCAAAATCTTTGACCTGATCAACCGCACCTACTGCGATCTGTTCGACTTCACCATCCTTCCCGACAAAGTAATCGACCACTACGTCGATATCTATCTCGGACTGCTTGATTTGAAGTTTATAACCCTCATTGAGGACGAGGACGGCAAGCTCATTGCCTTCGGCATTACAATGCCCTCCATTGTCCGTGCCGTCAAGAAATGCAACGGCTACCTCTTCCCCTTCGGCTGGTTCCACATATTGAAGTCAATGTTCTTCAAATACGAAGAAAACCTTGAACTCCTCCTTATCGCCGTCGACCCCGAATACCGCAACAAAGGCGTCAACGCCATGTTGTTCTGCGACTTCATCCCCTTTGCCGCCAAGTGTGGCTTCAAATATGCAGAGACCAATGCGGAACTGGAGGACAACCAGAATGTCCAGTCACCCTGGGCAATGTTTGAGCACAAACAACACCGCCGCCGCCGCGTATACGGCAAAGACATCTAAACCAATATGGCCAGAGATGGAAATATCAACCTCAGTGCATCACTGCCGCCGCTTCCCGAAAGGATGCGGCCGGCCACCCTTGACCAATACGTAGGCCAATCCCACCTCGTCGGCGAAGGTTGCATCCTTCGCAACATGATAGAAAGCGGCAACCTCTCATCATTCATCCTCTGGGGCCCTCCGGGAGTCGGCAAGACCACACTTGCCAACATCATTGCCAAAACGCTCGACCGCGAATTCTACACACTCTCGGCCGTCACCGCTGGAGTCAAGGAAGTGCGAGAAGTCTTCGAGAAAGCACGCTCCGGCGGTCTGTTCAGTGGCAAAGGTGCGCCAATCCTCTTCATTGACGAAATACACCGCTTCAATAAAGCCCAACAGGATGCCCTCCTCGGTGCGGTGGAAGCCGGCACCATCGTCCTGATCGGCGCTACCACTGAAAATCCTTCTTTTGAAGTCATCACGCCGCTTCTCTCCCGCTGCCAGGTCTTTGTCCTGCGTCCCCTCGAAAAAGAAGACCTGAGCATTCTTCTGGACCGTGCCCTCTCTACCGACATCATCCTTAAAGATAAACACATCCAAGTCGCTGAAAACGAGGCACTTTTCCGCTACAGCGGAGGTGATGCACGCAAGCTGCTCAACGTCCTCGAAATCGTCGTAGACTCCTATGTCGGAGCCAACGACATCACCATTGACAATGCCGCCGTCACCTCCTGCATTCAGGAAAACATGGCCATCTACGACAAGGATGGCGAGATGCACTATGACCTGATATCGGCATTCATCAAAAGTATCCGAGGCTCAGACCCCAATGCGGCTATATACTACCTTGCACGCATGCTGGACGGCGGCGAAGACGTCAAATTCATCGCACGCCGCCTGTGCATCAGCGCATCCGAGGACATCGGGCTGGCCAATCCCAACGCCCTGCTGCTTGCCGACGCCACCTTTGCAATCGTCGACCGCATCGGTATGCCCGAAGCCCGTATCCCGCTTGCCGAATGCACGATATACCTCGCTTCATCCCCTAAAAGCAACTCAGCCTATATGGCAATAGACACAGCTCTGGAAGCGGTTAAATCCGATCCTACAGCCGCTGTGCCCCTTCCCATCCGCAACGCCCCCACCAAGCTCATGAAAGAACTGGGCTACAGCGACGGATACAAATATGCACACGACTATCCCGGCAACTTCGTTGATCAGGAATTCCTGCCTGAGAGTCTTTCCGGCACAGCCTTCTACGAGCCGCAAAAAAACAGGCACGAAGATGGTCTCCGTGCCTATCTTGAAGCCTGCTGGCCCAAATATTACAAGAAGTAAATAGATTCCTTCATCGTCACGGGATTACCGTAGATACGAAGGAGTATCTCCCTCAGGTCATTCCTGTTCAAAGACTTCTCCACCTTGTCAAGCTGGTGTTCTATATACGCAGTGAAAGCCTCAATGTCTTCAGGGGTGTACTGATCGGCGTATTTATATGAGTGATTGGCCATATCATAACCCATATAATTGGTTTTACTGAGCCTGTAACCCTCAATCACGCGTTTATCCACAGCATGTCGGATTGCCTGATAACGGTCGTTCTTGTCGCAGAACGATGCCACCCGTATTTCCTCTTCGGTCAGGGGCGTGCCGATGTGAATATGCACGTCGCCTTTCCACCTCTTGAGACCGGACATGATGCTCTGAAGGTCCTCATTTTCAGTCTTGACATACTTTTCACTCCTGGATACAAGTATCTCTCGGGCTTTTTCGATATCGCACGGCTCATATTCGTATGAAATGCTCAGAGGTATCATGTTGAGCTCCATGAAGTTGCTCACGAAATCCCCTTTGCCGCTCATGTCGAACATC
>JAFZPY010000041.1 GCA_017552475.1 Bacteroidales bacterium
CAGTGGGAGCAGGTGGTGTATGTGACTGTGCGTCCAAACAGGCTGTTGACTACTCGCTGCTCCTGGCCGGTGCCGTTGCAATGGGGGCATGTCTTGACATCGGAGGCATTGCGGGTGCCGCGGCCGCCGCAGTCGGGGCAAGGACGGTTGCGTTCAATGGAGACTTCCTTGTCACAGCCACGGGCGATCTCTTCGAGGGTAAGTTTGACTGATGTACGTATGTCGCGGCCACGGTAGACTCTCTGGGACTGCTGTCCGGACTGGCCTCCGCCGAATCCGCCGAAGCCTCCGAATCCGCCAAAGCCACTGAAGCCACCGCCGAAGATATTGTTAAGGATATCGTCGAGATTGCCGAAGCCACCGCTGAAGTCAGGTCCGGGCTGACCGTCCACTCCGGCGAAACCAAACTGGTCGTATTTTGCCTTTTTGTCAGGATCGCTGAGGACGGCATACGCCTCGGCAGCTTCCTTGAAGTTGTCTTCTGCAGTCTTCTTTTCGGCATCGGTGCCGTTGACCCAGCGGTCAGGGTGCCATTTGAGTGCCGACTTGCGATAAGCCGACTTTATCTCATCGACAGATGCGCCCTTTGAAAGGCCGAGCACCTCATAGTAGTCTCTTTTATTCTTTGCCATAGTTTATGCTCCTACTATCACTTTGGCGTAACGAAGGACCTTGTCACCAAACATATAGCCGGTCTGGGCCACATCGATGACTTTGCCTTTCTGTGCCTCGTCCTGCACGGGGAACTGGGTCACGGCTTCATGGAAATCAGTATCGAAATCCTTGCCTTTAGCCTCGATGACCGAGAGACCTTTCCCTTTGAGATACGCCATAAGTTTATTGTAAATCAGTTCAGTGCCTTCCTTGGCAGCAGAGCTGTCGGTGCTATCCTTCAGATGCGTGAGCGCGATCTCGCAATCATCCAGTACGGGGAGAAGGCCTTTGACAGTATCGGATGCGGCAGAGGATACCAAAGAGAGTTTTTCCTCGGCAGTACGACGACGGAAAGTATCGAACTCGGCCATTAGCCTGAGATAGTCGTTCTTGCTCTCAGCCACTTTTTCCTCCGCGGCCTTTACAGCAGACTCCAGTTCTGCCACTTTAGCCTGCAGGGCCTCGACGTCCACTGCTTCCTGCGCCGGCTCCTGTTCCTGTTTCTTTTTCTTATCTGACATGATTTTATATTTTCAATTTAACTTTCGCCCCCGTGACAGCAAATTTTCTGCCAAGCCCCACATTATGACATAATGGCAGGGGCAGCCTGATAAATACAGGCCACCCCCTCAAAAATATTATGACAAATTATTTAAGCGATGCCAGACAGGAAGCAATATGGGCTTCGATGTCACTTGCGTTGTAAGGTGTACGCTCGAACTTATCGCCGGTGATGTGCTCATAAAGCTCGATATACCTGTCAGTGATGCCGGCGACGACCTCAGGGGTCATCTCTGGCACTTTCTGGCCGGTCTGGCCCTGGAAGCCATTAGCCATAAGCCATTCGCGGACAAACTCCTTGGATAGCTGCTTCTGCTTTTCTCCGCGCGCGAGACGCTCTTCATAGCCATCGGCATAGAAATAACGTGAAGAGTCAGGAGTGTGTACCTCATCCATGAGGTAGATCTTGCCACCCCTCTTGCCGAACTCATACTTGGTATCCACGAGGATAAGCCCCATTTTAGCGGCTATCTCAGTACCGCGCTGGTAAATGGCACGGGTATATTTCTCCAGTTGCTCGTAGTCTTCGCGGGAGACAATACCCTGAGCGATAATCTCTTCGCGAGAGATATCCTCATCATGCCCCTCGGCAGCCTTTGTAGTCGGAGTGATGATAGGCTCGGGAAACTTCTGGTTTTCAACCATACCGTCGGGCATAGCCACGCCGCAGATTGTCCTCTTACCTGCCTTATACTCTCTCCAGGCATGGCCCGAGAGGTAGCCCCTGATCACCATCTCTACCTTGAAAGGCTCGCACTTGTAGCCGACAGTCACCATCGGATCGGGAACAGCGACCTTCCAGTTGGGGAGAATGTCAGATGTCGCATCAAGGAACTTGGCAGCGATGCGGTTGAGCACCTGTCCCTTGTAGGGAATGCCCTCGGGGAGCACCACGTCAAAAGCTGAAATACGGTCGGTAACAACCATCACGAGGTAGTCTCCGTCAATGTCATAGACATCACGGACCTTACCAACATACTTTCCCTTCTGGGAAGCGAAAGTGAAATCGGTCTTTACAATTGCGTTCATTTTATATAAGGGTTTAAAATTTACCGTCCTTGTTGGCTTCCTCGATGCTCTGGTATAGAGCTGTCGGATAACCGCCGTTGAAGCATGCGAGACACAGGTCGCTGCGTTTGCCCGCACGGAACAGCGCATCTTCAGACAGAAAAGCAAGCGAGTCCGCACCGATCATCTCGCGGGCCTCTTCAAGGCTCTTGTGGGCACACATAAGTTCGTCGTAAGTGGACATATCCACTCCGTAGAAACAGGGGAACTTGATCATCGGAGAAGCAATGCGGACATGCACCTCGGAGGCTCCGGCCTCGCGGAGCATTTTCACTATCCTGCGCGAAGTGGTGCCGCGCACGATACTGTCGTCGATGAGCACGACCCTCTTGCCTCCTACAATACTTCGTACCGGCGACAGCTTCATCTTCACGCCATTGTCACGCATCTCCTGCGAGGGCTGGATAAACGTGCGGCCGATGTATTTGTTCTTAACCAATCCCATCTCATAGGGAAGCCCGCTCTCTTCAGCATAGCCCATGGCTGCACTGAGGCTGCTGTCAGGCACGCCCACGACGATATCGGCATCTGCCGGTGCTTCGTGGAAAAGAAGCCTGCCGCTCTCTTTGCGGAAGGAATGGACATTGACATCCTCAATATCGGTATCCGGACGGGAAAAGTAGATATATTCCATGGCGCACATGGCGTGACGCTGGTATTCAAAATAGCGGGTAGAACGGAGTCCGTGCCTGTCAATGGTGACCACCTCGCCAGGTTCCACGTCACGGAGCCAGGTCGCGCCGACCACATTGAACGCGCATGTCTCGCTGCTGATGACATAGCCGTCGCCGAGACGTCCGATGGAAAGAGGCCGGAAACCATATTTATCCCTACATATATATATACGGTTGACCGTCATGATGAGGAAGGCGAATGCGCCTTCGATCATATTGAGAGCCTCGCGGATGGAATCTATGCGCGGCTTATTGCCGAAAGCGTTGTCTTTTTTAATCAGGTGCGCAAGGACTTCGCTGTCCGAGGTGGACTGGAAGAGGCTTCCGCGGTCTTCGAGGTATTTGCGGAGCTGGGCAGAGTTGACGATATTGCCGTTGTGGGCAAGTGCGAAATCGCCGGAATTGTGGCGGAAGAGGAACGGCTGGACGTTCTCTATGCCACCGCCGCCTGCCGTGCTGTAACGCACGTGCCCGATAGCCATGCTGCCTGGAAGAGTGGATAGTTTGTCCTTGTCGAATACCTCCGTTACGAGACCAAGTCCCTTGACACGGCGAAGCTCCTGCTTGTCCGTGACGGTGACGATGCCGCATCCTTCCTGGCCTCGGTGCTGGAGAGAATGCAATCCGTAGTATGTGACTTCGGCCGCATTGGGTACTCCCCAAACGCCGAAAACGCCACATTCCTCATGGATACCGGTGAGTGCTTTCATCAATGCCTATGTTTTTGCTGCGCAAAGATACTAATTTCAAGATTTCTTGACAATATATTTTTGATTATCTTTGCGTGTCAAAAAATTGTAACATGATTCACACTACACACACTATACTTATCACAGGAGGAAGCAGCGGCATAGGAGCAGCCACAGCCAGGATGCTGGCAGCCGACGGCATGACCGTATATGCGGCATCCAGGCGCGGGACCATTGAAGGCAGCGACTTCGACGGTCGCATCATTCCCGTAAAGCTCGACGTCAACGATGAAGCCCTGACAATCAAGACTGTACATGATATCGTGGAAAAGCACGGTACACTGGACGCAGTGGTCGTCAACGCGGGCAACGGCATCGCCGGCAGCGTGGAAGACAGCGACGATGAAGAAGTCCGTTACCAGTTCGAAACATGCTGTTTCGGAGCTCTCAAGACCATCCGAGCCTGCATGGAAGTGTTCAGGAAGCAGGGCTACGGCCGCGTGATTACCATCACCTCAGTCGCAGCCATCGTTCCTCTCCCCTATCAGGGCATTTACAGCGGAGTCAAAGCCGCCATGCTTTCAATCACCGAAAACCTCCGCATGGAGACATCACACCTCGGCGATATCCAGTTCTGCAGCGTCCTTCCCGGCGACGTACGCACAGAATTTACCTGCGCCAGGAAGATTGTCAAGAAGGCTGCTACATCGCCCTATGCAGACGAGTTCCAACGTGCCATGAAGGTCATAGAAAAAGACGAAACCACCGGCATGTCCGCTAACATAATCGCCCGTGCCGTCCTCCGCCAGCTCCGGCGCAGGCGCATGAGCGTCAGGGTCATCCCCCGCATTGACTATGCCCTCGTAGGCCTCCTCATGAGACTTATCCCGGAATGCATCAAACTCCCGATCATCAAAGCACTCTATAGGTAGACATGAAAAGAATCATCATCGCAGCCGCAGCAGCCGCACTCTTTCTGACCGGCGCATGCTCCAAGTATCAGACCGTCAAAGGCGATCCGATGCAGACCAAGATCTACACGCTCGACAACGGCCTGAAGGTCTACATGACAGTCAACCACGACGAACCCCGCATCCAGACCTACATCGCTGTCCGCTCAGGAGGCAAAAACGACCCGGCCGACAACACCGGACTTGCCCACTACCTTGAGCACATGATGTTCAAAGGTTCAGAAGCCTTCGGCACGACAGACTACGCTGCCGAACAGCCCATGCTTGCTGCCATTGACAGTCTCTTCGAAGTCTACCGCACCAAGACGGACAACGACGAGCGCCTGGCAATATACCATGTCATCGACTCGATCAGCTTCGAAGCCTCCAGGCTCGCCATTCCCAACGAGTACGACAAGATGATGTCCATCATCGGTTCCGAAGGCTCCAATGCCTACACATCCAACGACGTCACATGTTACATTGAAAACATCCCCTCCAACCAGGTGGACAACTGGGCCCGTATCCAGGCCGACCGCTTCATCAACTGCGTCTTCCGCGGTTTCCATACTGAGCTTGAAGCAGTCTACGAAGAGAAAAACATGGGTCTCGTGCGTGACAGCGAAAAAGCAATAGACGCTCTTGACAGCATGCTTTTCGCCCGCCACCCCTACGGCACCCAGACCGTCATCGGCACACAGGAGCATCTCAAAAACCCTTCACTCAAAGCCATCCGTTACCAGAAAGATACCTACTACGTTCCCAACAACACCGCCATCTGCCTCTCCGGCGACTTTGACCCGGACGAAATGGTCAAAACCATTGAAAAATACTTCGGCGCATGGCAGCCCAACCCCTCTCTACCCGTCTTCACCTACGAAGAGGAAGAGCCCATCACCACTCAGAAAATCAAGGAAGTAGTGGGGAACGACGCCGAATTCGTCTTCGTCGGCTGGCGCACACCAGGTGAAAAAGACACCCGCAGCGAAGTCGGTTCAATCGCCACCAGCATCCTCTACAACGGCATGGCAGGTCTCATGGACATCAATGTCAACAACGCCCAGAAAGCCCTCTTTGCCGGCGCATTCGTCTACGACCGCACCGACTACGACATCCTCCTCACACAGGGCCAGGCCAAGGCTGGTCAATCCCTCGAAGAAGTCAAAGACCTCATACTGGGCGAAGTGGCAAAGCTCCGCGAAGGAGACTTTGACGACGAACTCGTCACCGCCACCATCAACAACATCAAGCTGCAGGAGATGAGATCCCTCGAGAGCAACGCCGACCGCGCCGA
>JAFZPY010000042.1 GCA_017552475.1 Bacteroidales bacterium
AACCAGGCGAGGTCAAGCCTGAGGACCTCGGCGCCCGATTCCCTGCTCGTCACGACGAGGACGGGTTTGTCCCCGACGATGAGCCTGGAAGTGGTGATATCGGCGACAAGCGCTCCCGAAACAGCGGAAGTCTCTTCTTCCGCCTCGGAGAGGACGATACTGTGAGGCTTAAACGTCACGACGTCTTCACTGTACTTGTCTCCCTTGTAGTCAAGCCATCCGGTGCCGCAGGTGATGCTTATGTCATAGTCATCAATGTCGAACGAAGGTGTCCCGCCGTAAGGCATAAGGATAATCCTGAAGCGGTTGGTCGCCTTCATCAATGAGACGACAGCCTCCTGACGCCCGTCTTTCACATCAATGGTCTGCTCGCCGAGATACAGGGCGGCCATGTCATTATCACTGACATCTCCATTCCTGTCCAAACGCTCGTGCAAATCAGTTATCACCGATACACCGGGCTTCAGATCGGAGAACACGAATTCTCCTGAATTACCCACAGAGGCTTTATTACGGCCGAGAGCCACCAGAGTATAGCGGCCTGCGGGCAGGCTTGGTATTCTCACGGCATAATCCTCGGAGAAACCGTTCTCCGCAGAATCCGTGTAACTGCCCTGGAATACCCCGTTTTCATCGAATATATACAGGACTACGCTCTTTACCTCGGATGCAAAGGCATCTGCATCTTTGATGTTGTAGGTGTAGCGCAGCCTGACAACGAGTTCACAGTCCTTCAGATCATCATGGATGCAGCCGCCCGCAGTCATACCGACAAGTATGACTGAGAGCATCGCTGCAAAAAAGGATCTGAAACGGAGTGCCATATTACTGACCGAGAATAATGGTTGAAGGGCTTGCAACCCACTTGTTGACGAGGATCTTGACCTTGATATAGAGCTTATCCTCCTCTACAGGGGTATCGGGGTTGGGGTTCTCGGTGGGATCGTCGGGATTCCAGCCGCCGGGGATGTCATCACCGAAGTTGGCGATTTCCTCCACGCTGAGCTGATACCAGGTGTTTCTGTACACGCCGTATACCTTGTAGTTCTCATCCTTGATGAAGTGGGTGTAGTACATCTGGCCATTCTCGAATACATTGATCTTGGTCTTTGCACGGAAGGTGGCTACGTCGGAAGCGAGGAGGCTCTCGGCGTCGGCAAGGTTGGCGGCATCGTCATCGGTGTCGTCGGCGTTCTTGTTATCGAACACATCGAATGCGTTGGGGTACTCAGCCTGGAGAGAGGCAAGGGTGAGGAAGTGCTCGGAGTTTTTGTTGTATCCGAAGAAGGTCTGGTTGGAACCGTCGCCCTTGGCGTCAAGGGTCACCTTGAAGATGAGACCGGTGGTGTTGCTCCAGAGAGTGTCGGGTGCAACGGGAGCATTCTCAAGGACATACATCGGAGACTCAGCGGCGATGATCTTGCCGGAGAGGTCGTTGACGGCAACGGAAACATATCCGTCAGAGTCAGTCTCGATCTGGGAGTAAGGGCTCACCGCACCGGTGAAGAGGTTGTTGACAAAACCATAGTAGGTCTGAGGCGCGGGAGTGGTGAGCTGAAGCATATCAGCGTCAAGCCACTGCTGCTGCATGTACATTGAGGTGGCAGCGGTAACAGGCATGGTACCGTCAACGGTAGCTGTGGCGGAAGCGAAATCACCGGACTTGATGCTGTCGCCCACCTTGAAAGAGGCAGATGCGGAAGCTACGACCTTGGCAGTGAGACGGTCGAGATAAACGGTCTCGGACTTGGCGGGGTTGGCGGTAGTGTTGTTGGCGCTGGTCAGGGTAACGGTAGGAACAGCCTTGCCGTGATCGCTGGCGTCATGCTGGTTGAACATCCTGAACGCATTGTCGACAGCTGCGGTATTGCTTGCGTTATCGACGCCGTTAAGGCTGGCGGCAGCGAATTCAAGCACCTTGGCAGGATCCCAGGCACCGTCTACGGAGAAGCCACAGGGATCAGAGCTGGAGCCGGTAAGTACATACACATCGTATGTGCCCTCGCCGACAGAAGCTTCCATTACTGCGGTTTCATAACCGTCATCGTAGCCGCTGTGAGCCACCTGATTCAGAGTATTGACACTGAGGATAGCTTTTACCGATCCGGACTGTACGAGATATACTACCGCCTGTGACACGGAGCTTTCAGCAACTGTACCGTCGAGTCTGTTGTCAGATGCAGTCTTGGTCTTGGAGAGAGGGTCTGCGACAGCAAGTTCTACTGTCAGATAAGACTTTGTGGCGTTATTGTCCACACCGCCGGTCTGCTCTTTGGCGCAACCTGCGAGAACCAGGGCGGTTAACCCTGCGAGGAAGAATCCTTTTGTTTTCATGTGTAATAGAGTTGTGTTGATTATAATACTTTTTCTAAATTTTCAAGGTTGGTGCGAGCCTGGGGAAGACCGGCCTCGGCAGCAGCGGAGAATTGGGCGCGGGCTTCAGCGGCATCCCCCTTCAGCCATGCAAGGATGGCGCGGGCGTTGGATGCTTCCGGAGAGTCACCGGCCTTGTCGAGATATGCCGCTGCGGACTCGATGTCTCCTGAAGCCAGGGCATCGTTGGCAGCATTGAGATTGATCACCTCATCGGGAGGGAGTGTGGTCTCAGTCGTACGATGGATGGTCTGATATTCAATCGTGTAATCAGTATGACGAAGTGAGGGATAGCAGTCATTCTTTAGGATTTTGTAGTCATCGGGCCATGTGGACCTGATGTAGTATTCTTTGTTGTCGGGACTGCGTCCGCTGTCGATGGCGTTAAGGATGGCATTCCTGTGCATGAGGCTGCTTGACTCCACATAACGGCGCAGGCCGTCCCAGTCTTCGCCGCCCGATTCGGTAGTGATGAATCTGCCGGGAATGTTGTAGGCATTGAGGAGATAGTCCCGGAGGGCGCGTGTCCTGTTGTCGGCAAGTGTGGTGTTGGTGGAGACTGAACCTTCCGGAGAGGCGTATCCCTTGAGATGGATGCGGGTGATTTCGACATCCGGATTGGCCATGACGGAGTCTATGGTAGCACGGATGCGGCGGAGTTCGGCGGCATTGTCGAGATAATTCTCACGGATATCCCATTTGCCGACAATGAAATTGATGTAGGCAGATCCGCTGATGCTCTTGACGGCCTCCTTGACGGTCTGGCCGGAGGTCTCGCGGATATAAGCGTAAAGCGGTGTGAACGCAGGACGGAGATCCACGCTTCCGACGATGTCCTCATATGTGGTGATGAGTTTGCGGCAGCATTTGCGTTCGCTGTCAGAGAGGACCAGCAGTGATCCGTCCATCCAGTCCTGATAAGGGGTAGTGGCGGAGTAGACGAGGGTCTGCCGGGTGCGCGGGGTGCGGAGATACACGTTATTGCCTTTGCCTCCGTTTCTTTGATGGTAAATATACTGACGGCGGCCCATCACCTCGACCGGAGGGAGTTCCACCGAAGTCTCGTCCGAAACGAGTCCCGGAGTCAGTACAAGGGTCTTGTTGGGAGAGAGACGGACATCGCTGACGTCAAGGACCATATCCACGACTACATCGTCTCCGTTACGATACACCTGGGCGCTCTGGACGACGACGCCGTCGTCAGCCTTGGCGTATTGCACTGCAAATAATGCAAGTATAGTGATTATAAGTGTGTGTCTCATGATGTTAGAATATATATATGAGTGCAAGGGCGGCCTTGGTCACGCCGACATAGTCATGCGGGACATCCACATCCTCTGCCTTGCCGCAAAGGGCGCACTGATAACTGTCATAACGGGTGTAATTGTATCCGAAACCAAGTTCGGCCTCGAGATTGAAATGGCGGGAGAGTATCCATTGGTATCCGTAGCCGAGACCGGCTCCGATAAACCAGCCCTCGAAGCGGTGCTCCTTCAGGCGGGCATAATTGGTACCGAGGATGTCATACGGGATGTCAACGTTTCCGACATTGTACTCACCGCCCTGGAGGTGAAGCCCGAAAAAATGGCCGTTGAAACGCTGGCATACCCACCAGCGCAACTCAGGCTGCACCATCCAGTGCTTCCACTTAGTGTTATCCGACCAGGTCCAAGGGTTGTAATTGGCTGACAGGTCAACAGTCCATCTGTCGGACAGGGCCGCTTCGGCCCCTACGTTGAAAGTAGCGGTGGCGTCATATAATAAATTGGTCTTTATTGCAGCTTTCTGCGCATGGGAAGACACAATCGAAACTGACGCAAGCGCCAAAATCAATAATAATCTTTTCATGTGATTCTGATTCTCTGTTCAATGGTTCACGGCGCAAAAATGAGTCAATAATTTTTATTTTTACCCCACCTCTCCTCTATCTTTTGATGGCTATTAAGTGACCTACTTTCGTAATAAACTATTGTATTATCTTTTGGGTGAAAAGCTGTGTTGGCGAAAGAAATCACTTTTGATTGTAAAATGTATGGCTTACTTTTGCAATACACAGAAAATAATTCACGCCATGTCTATTTCATTGAACGAATTCTTCAATCTGGACAGTCACTGCGTGGAAGTCGACGAAAAAGAATACAAATGTGCAGACGTATACGTCGACGCCGCCAGGGCATTTGCCAGAAACTACCACATCCCGGTATTCGTAGTGGATTTCTGTAAAAAGGAGTTCACATACGTATCCGGAAGCGAACTGTCTTTCCTCACGGGGCTGACCACCGAGCAGTTCAGGAACATGGAACACAACATATTTCTCGACTTCATACCGGAAGAAGAGAACGAAATGGTCCTGGACATTCTGCGCAATTCTTTCAAGCTTTTCTACTCTTTTCAGATTGAAGAGCGGAAAGAACTGGTGCTCTCATACTTCCACCATCTCGAAAGCGGCAATAAAAAGCGACTTATCAACAACAGGGTGACTCCCCTGCGTCTCACCTCTGACGGCAAGCTATGGCTTGCGATGTGTACCTTCTCCATTTCATCAAGAAAGGAGCCGGGGCATGTCGTGATGAAAAAGCACAATGATATCGACTACTTCATCTATTCGATTGAGAAACACATCTGGTATCATCGCGAGGGCATCGTCCTCACCCTGGAGGAGAAAGACATCCTTCGCATGTCTTCCCAGGGATACACCATGAAAGAGATTGCCTTCTCATTCAACAAGTCCGAGGATACCATCAAGGCATATAAACGCCACCTCTTCGCAAAGCTCGGCGTGCGCAACATCACCGAAGCCGTCTTTGCCGCCATCAATTACGATATGCTCAATTGATTTTTGAAATTATTCCGAAAAATCGTAAATTTGAGTCTTGTATGTCGGAGATACAGGACTCATACAAGAGCATCGCATCACACAGCGAAGGCCTCTTCAAGGACAATGGTTCCAGATTCATTGCCCATGCCTATCCGGTCACCACGGAGGAGGAGGTCAAAGACATCGTCACATCCCTCAGGAAAGAATACCACGACGCGCGTCATCACTGCTACGCCTATCGTCTCGGCTACAAGGGCGACCGCTTCCGTGCCAACGACGACGGCGAGCCCTCAGGCTCCGCCGGCCGTCCTATCCTTGGCCAGATCGACTCAGCGGGCCTGAGCGACATCCTCGTCGTCGTGGTCCGTTATTTCGGCGGCATCAAGCTCGGCATCCCCGGCCTCATCCGCGCCTACAAGACCTCCACCGCCGATGCGATAGCCAACGCCACCCCCATCGACAAACTCGCCTCTAAAGACTATATCATACGCTTCGGCTACCTCTCCATGAACACCGTCATGAAAGTGCTCAAGGACATGTCACTCCCCCAGCTCTCGCAGGAGTTCGGGGAGATATGCACAATTACCACCAGGGTGCGCCTATCGCAGGCCGACGCGTTCCTCGAACGGTTCCGCCTCACTGACGGCATAGAGACAGAAGAAATATAAAACACATAACAAATTATGAAAAACCTCATTTCAATCACAGACTTCTCCAAAGACGAGATTCTCCACATCCTTGACATTGCCAAAGAGTTTGAAGCCAAAAGGGAACAGAAATTCCTCGAAGGCAAAGTCATTGCCTGCCTCTTCTTCGAGCCCTCCACCCGCACCCGACTCAGTTTCGAAGCGGCGGTCAACCGTCTCGGCGCCAAGGTCATCGGTTTCCCGGACTCGCGCAACACCTCAGTCAGCAAAGGCGAGACCCTCGAAGACACCATCCGCATCGTCTCCAACTACGTCGACATGATTGTCATGAGACATCCTCTCTCCGGAGCGGCCGACGTGGCAGCAAGATACGCCAGCGTCCCCGTCGTCAACGCCGGTGACGGCTCCAACCAGCACCCCACCCAGACCCTCCTCGACCTCTCCGCCATCCTCAAGACCCAGGGGCGCCTCGACGTCATCGACATCAACCTGGTCGGCGTCCTCAAATACGACCGT
>JAFZPY010000043.1 GCA_017552475.1 Bacteroidales bacterium
AGCTGATCGCATGCTGCAGGCGGGACCCATGTTCCGCCTGCAGTTGTTTTATGGGTATTTTGATGTAATAAATCCTTCTGCTAGATACTACCCCATTCCGGGTTCGGATCCGGGCCCATGGTGAATTCTAGGGTCCCGCCGGAGAGCACGTCTTCGACGCTGATTACCGGTTTGTCTATGGCCTTTCCGTTAAGCTTGGCTTCCTGGATGTAGCAGTTCTCCCTTGATGCCTCGGGAGCGAGTACGGTAAAGGTTTTGCCGTTGCCAAGGGTCAGCACGGCCTCTTTCACGGAAGGACTTCCGATCACCAGTTCACCCGAACAGGGGGCGACAGGATAGAAGCCGAGGGCGGAGAAGATGTACCACGTGCTCATCTGACCGCAGTCGTCGTTGCCGCAGAGGCCGTCAGGAGCACTGGAGAACAGTTCGTTCTTTATCCTCGAGACAAGTTCCTGTGTCCTGTAGGGCTTGCCTACGTAATTGAACATGTAAGCTGCCTGGTGGCTGGGCTCGTTCCCCTGAGCATACTGGCCGATCAGGCCTGTCACATCTCCCACGGTGTTGTCCTCGGCCTTGACGGGACGCGTGAAGAACTCGTCCAGTTTGGCAGCGAAAGCCTCTTTACCCCCGGCCAACGCTACATATTCCTCGATCTCATGGGGAACATAGAATGTGTACTGCCAGGCATTGCCTTCAGTGTAGTCCGCTATGTTCATGAATTCGTGTGTCATGAAGTCGGGATTGAAGGGCGTCCTCCAGCTGCCGTCGGCCATCTTCCCTCGCATGAAGCCCGTAGATGGATCGTAGAGGTTGCGCCAGCAAGATGCCCTCTTAAGATAGGTCTCTGCCTCCTTGTCTTTGCCTAGCTTCCTGGCAGCCTGAGCAAGGCACCAGTCGTCGAAGGCATATTCAAGGGTCTGTGAAACGGATTCCTTTTCGAGGTCGCAAGGAATGTAACCGTAGTCTATATAGTACCCGACACCCCTGTCGCGGTCTTCCGTTATGGCCTTCATGGCCTCGAAAGCCAACTCCTTGTCGAAGCCTTCCAGATCCAGCAGTATCGCCTCCGAGATGACCGGCAGTGCGTGGTAGCCTATCATGCAATAAGTCTCGCAGGTACCATATTCATTGATGGGGACGGAGCCGATCTGCTTGTAGCGTTCCAGCATGGAATTGACGAAGGCCACGTTCCGTTCGGGGGCGATTAGGTCGAGCAGCGGATGAAGGGCCCTGTAAGTGTCCCAGAGGGAGTAGTTCGTGAAGAGCTTGCCGCAAGGCGATTTGTGCTCCTGCTTGTCCCAGCCCCGGTAGCCTCCGTCCACATCCGTGATGAGGTTGGGCACGATAAGGCTGTGGTAAAGTGCGGTGTAGAATACCTGCTTTTCTTCCTCGCTTCCGAACTTCGCCTGAATCATGGAGAGCGCGTCATCCCAGACACGTTTGGCATCGGCACGGACCTTATCGAAGTCCCAGTCGGGGATTTCTGCCTGGAGGTTTGCTTTGGCAGCCTCTTCGCTCACTGTGGAGACGCCGACTTTCACGAGGATTGTCTTCCCCTCAGGGAAACTGACGTAAAGCTTGGTGCCGGCCTGCCCCTCTCCCTCGCCTGAGGACTCGCTTCCCGTCATTGCCTCGGAGAATTCGGCATAGAAATATTGGACATGGTCGTTTATGAATCCACGGCTGTGGCGGAAGCCCTGCACTGCCTTGTCCCCGTCGCAACGGACTTCACCGGCAATCGTGGCGTGGTCGTTACCGTGGGTCATGTCGAAGAGAAGCCCTGCGTTGGCGCCTTGGGGATAGCTGAACCTGTAGAACGGGCAGCGGTCGGTGGTGGTTACTTCGCAGCGGATGCCATAGTCGTCAAGAAGCACGCTGTAGAACCCAGGGCTGGCCGTTTCATTCTCGTGAGAGAATCGGGAGCGGTAGCCGCTTTCAGGATCACCCGCAGTGCCGGGTTCCCATTTCGGCCCACCGGTGACCGGTATCAGCATCAGGTCGCACATGTCAGGGCAGCCGGTCCCGCTCATGTGTGTCTGGGAAAAGCCCAGGATGGAATTGTCGTCATAGTGGTATCCGGAGCAGTGGGTCCAGTCACCGAGTCCGGTGTCAGGCCCCGGGGAGACCATGCCGAACGGCCTTATAGCCGCGGGGAATGTGTGCCCGGTGAAGGCTGTCCCAACGATAGGGAGGGCGTAATCGGAGAGGGATTCCTGCGATCTGTCGGTGCAGGCCGCCGCGGCAAATGCCACGATGGAAGCCACTATGGCGCAGAGGGAGAGACGACTTTTCATTATGTGGAAATAATTGGTATGCTTAAATATACGAATATTTGAGCAATATCGTTATATCTGATTATCCGAATAGAAAAAAGAGTATCTTTGCGAATCATATAAAAATGACAATGAATAAAACCAGATACTTCCTCCTTGCCGCACTTTCGTTGGTGCTGTTTTCTTGCGAAAAAGAAGAGATTCCCGGATCTGATAAGAGCATTGTCATCCTTTGCGAGAATGACGTGCATTGTTCCATAGACGGCTATACAAGGCTGGCGGGCCTTCGCGATGCCATTGCCGCCAGCGACACGGCCTGGACAGCCACGGTCAGCTGTGGCGATTACGTGCAGGGCGGCAACGCCGGAGCCTTGTCCCGCGGACAATATATCGTGGATGTGATGAAGGCGGTGGGCTACGACGCCGTCACGCTGGGGAACCATGAATTCGACTACGGAGCGGAGCGCATGCAGGAACTAATGCCGCAAATCGGTGCTCCCGTCGTATGTGCCAATCTTTTCAAGTATGGTTCTTCCACGTCCTTCTTTCCCTCCTATACGATCCTGGAATACGGGTCGCGCCGTGTAGCTTTCGTCGGCGTCACTACGCCTGAAACCATGATCGGTGAAAGCTATTCTTTCTATGATAACGAGGGCAACCAACTATATGACCTCCGTACCGACGACGTTTGCAACCTGGTACAGACTTCCGTCAATGAGGCCCGCAGCAGAGGCGCCGACTATGTTGTGGTCCTCTCACACCTGGGCGAAGAGCAACCTGCACTGGGGATCACTTCACATCAGCTCGTTGCCGCTACACGTGGCATCGACGTCGTTCTGGACGGGCATTCCCACTCTGTCGTCCAGCGTGACGATGTTCCCAACCTGGACGGCAAACTCGTCCCTGTCACCCAGACCGGAACACAGTTCGCCAATGTGGGCAAACTTGTCATAACCGCCGACGGCCACATTTTCACGACACTGATTCCTTGTGATGACATCTCCTATGAGAATGCGAGTGTGAGTTCCGTCGTCACTAAAGTTCATCAGGATCTGGATCAGGTGACAGGCAGGAAGATTGCCAGTTCCGAATTCGACTTCCTTTTTAAAGATGCCGACGGCAGAAGGTTGCTCCGTCTAGGCGAGACCAACCTTGGTGACCTGCTGACCGATGCCGTCCGCTATGCCATGCAGGCTCAGATAGGTCTCTTCAATGGTGGTGGTTTCCGCTCGGGTATTCCGGCGGGATCCATTACATATGGGGATGTTACAAATGCCCAACCATATGACGACCATCTGGCTAAATTCGAGGTCTCCGGTGCGGAAATCCTTTCCATGCTGGAGCGCTGCACCGCCGCTCTGCCGGCAGAGGAAGGACAATTCCCCCAGGTGTCTGGCCTCCGTTATACCATCCACCAACAGAGCGATACAGTGAGCGATGTGGCCGTGCAAGATGAAGGTACCGGCGATTGGATTCCTATTGACCCTGCTGGACGCTACACCATAGCCTCCTCGGATTACTATGCGCGCGGCGGATTTTATGACACTCTCAAGGATGGAAAACAACTCGCTTTCAGTGCCGGACTCGTACGTGATGCCCTGGCCGATTACCTTGAGAAAACCCTCGGCGGCATCGTACCAGACATCTATGCCCAGCCGCAGGGACGTATCACTATAGTTAACGACTGATTTTCATTCTGCTCCCTTTAGGATCGGGAGCGAATCATTCCTTTGATTATAAAGCCTTGAGGATGCGGTCGGCTATGGCCTCCATTCCGGTATCTCCGGGATGGGCGGCGACGCCGCCATGCTCGACGACGTGGGGATTCCCGTCATCATCATAGACGGTGGTACCGAGTCCGCAGAAATAGTCATTGTTATCCTTGATCCCTTCCAGGGAGATGTACTCGACTCCGCACTCCTTGCAGGCCTGCTCTTTCAGCTGGTCGCGGTTCTCCCGGCTCCAGAAATCACCCACTACCAGGATCCTTGCTTTTGGACAGTAGGTCTTGAGATAGGTCAGCAAAGAAACATAATCTTTTTCGTACGTGTCGAGATTGGTTACATTCTCTGCCAGCTGTACGGTTACCAGGTCTATCTTAGGAGAGAGATACTTGTCCAGGGAGACCAGGGTTTCATCCCGGTCATGTGCTTGAATCTCCCAAGCTCCGAAATTGAAACGAACGCTGTAAACATTCCCGGCTTTCTTTTCCAGACCGGAAGTCACGAGATGGAAATAATCCTTCTCATCCTTCGAGGCAGCCATTCCGCATTCATTCCACCAGAAAGTCGTTACCCCATGCACGGTGAGACTGTTTCCGATGGCGAGGTAGTTGAAGCTGTCTTCCGGCCATTCCACACCTCCGGTCATACCGTTCAGTTTATGTGACAGTACTCTCACCTCCTCGGTGAGGTTGCTTATCATCTCATTCTGACTGCGTTCATGCCGACCGATCTTCACCAACGCGAAAATGATTGCTGCCGCCAGCACGATCGGCGACACTATGAATAGACTCTTCTGTTTCATACACAAAAATAATCAATTTCCACGAAAACGCCCCGATTATAACTTCTCGATCCTATTTTATAGGATTGGGAGCGCCTTTGGGAACTATAGACTTTTTTACTTATCATGACACACTTTTGGGGACATAAAAAACATTTGATTGAATACTATTCAGAGAGAATCCAAGTTTTAGTCCTTACTGGGTTCACCTTCAGGCATGAACAAAGCAGCGCCAAGCCATAAGGTGAGGCCATAACCTGACTATAGTACATGACTCCATCCTACCTAATGACGTGTGATTTTACAAACCGAAAGCACACGAGTCAGCTTCTCACACATTTGCAATGCATATCTGCGTGCCGAGACTGCCGGGAATCCCTGTAGCTTTCCACAACAATCCCCATACCAGTGCATTGTGAGGCACATCCTCATGCTCTCGGTCTGTATAGTCAGTCTTTTGTAGCCACTTTTGTTGCTTGATGGCTAGTTAATTATGATGTGAATCACGGGTGACAAACGACAAGTTGAGAATGCTGTTTCGGAGGCCCGCAGGGCCGACAGAGGGGGGTTGGGGGATTCTTCCCACAAATGATAGGCGCGCGATCACGCCCCAAAGTTAAACAGGAGCCCGACTGGACTCCTGTTTAGCTTTGGGGTGCGATGTGGGGCTCGAACCCACGACACCCAGAACCACAATCTGGTGCTCTACCAACTGAACTAATCGCACCGTGTTAGAGGATGCAAAGATACAAAAAAAACTTTCTTTCCAAGAATTTTGATCAATATTAATAGTTATCTTTGTAATAGTGATTAGACCATCATGAAGAAGACACTGACGCTTGATGCAATAGACCCGATCGAGATTTTCGGCCCCGGTAACAAGATCCTGGAAGAGTTTTGCTCCTATTTCCCCGGCCTTAAGGTGGCGGCTCGCGGCAACGAGATCCACCTGGACGGCAAGGCTGCCGACATAAAGGAGTTTGAAGAACGGTTCGCTGAACTTGTCAAGAGGCGTCACCAC
>JAFZPY010000044.1 GCA_017552475.1 Bacteroidales bacterium
CGCAAGACGCGCTTCTGTACTTTCCGCACGCGTCCGAGCAGCATATCCGCCGCGATTACGTACACGTCGGGATGCCGTTCCGCCAATGCCAGCGCGAATTCGCCGTCGCCGCATCCGAGGTCAAGCCCATCGAGCCCATATTTGTCGATTACACCAAAGACCTCACCGTCAATGAAAAAGACGGCATCACCATTCTCTACCGTCACAACGACAAAAACGACATAGCCCGCCTTAACCTCCGTTTCAACATCGGCACGGCCACATGCCCCGCCCTCTCCATGGCATCCGACTACCTCGCCCTCCTCGGCACCGCCGACATGACCAACGAAGCCATTTCCAAAGAATTATACAACCTCGCCACATCATACGACCTCAATGTGGGAGCCTACTCCACCTCCATCAACATCAGCGGCCTCAGCGAGAACATCAGCAAGACCCTTGACATCGTCGAAGGCCTCATCACCTCGGCCGTTGCGGACGAAGACATCCTCGCTGCCCTCAAAGACGACCTCTATAAAGCCCGCAAAGATGCAAAGATGAACCAGAGAGCCTGCAACGGCGCTCTCCAGCGCTACATCTACTACGGACCGGACTACATCAAGAGTACCACCCTGACCAACGAAGCTGTCGCAGCCCTCACCTCCGAAGACATCCTCGGTGCCGTCAAGGACCTCCTAACTCTCAGCCATGAGGTGCTCTACTACGGCCCGGACAGCCAGGATGAGCTCACCGCCATGCTCTCTGAGCATCACAAGGCCGCTGCCACTCTCACTCCTCTTGAGAAACAGCACGCTCAATATATCCAGACTTCAGAGCCCAAAGTAATCGTTGCCAACTACCCCTCCCGCCAGTTCAACTACATCCAGTACTCCAACAGGGGCGAGACCTACAATGCCGGCGAAGCTCCTCTCATCAGGCTCTTCAACACCTACTTCGGCGGCGGCATGAACGCTATCGTCTTCCAGGAGATGCGTGAATCCCGAGCCCTTGCATACAGCGCCGGAGCCTACCTTGCCGAGCCGGGCTACACCGACCAGACCTACTGGTTCCGTGCTACCATCGGCTCCCAGAACGACAAACTCCGCCAGGCCGTAGAAGCATTTGACGACATCATCAACGACATGCCCCAGTCAGAAGCCAATCTGGAAATCGCCAAATCCAACATCGAAAGCGACCTCCGCACCGGCAGGACAACAGGCATGAACGTGCTCTACAGCTATCTTGACGCTCAGGACCTCGGACTCTCCGAGCCCATCGACAAGCTTGTCTTCGAACATCTTGACGACATGACAATGGACAATCTCAACGCCACCCAGCAGAAATGGATCAAGGGACGCAAATACGTCTACGCTATCCTCGGCGACACCTCCGACCTCGACATGGCGTTCCTCCGTACCCTCGGTCCCGTCCAGACTGTCTCCCTCGAAGAAATCTTCGGATACTAAATCATGATAGGGCTTATCATATCCCTTGCAATGGTGCTGCCGGCTTCTGCCGACAGCACCATTGTCCCTTTACTCGTTGACATACCAGCCGGAAGTTTTGTGATGGGCAGTGAGCGAGGCGGAGAAGACGCCGATGAGGCTCCGCTAAAGACCGTCCGGGTAGAGGCATTCCGCATGGGGGCCACAGAAATCACCAACGCCCAGTTTGAGCGATTCCGCCCTGGGCATCGCGTCAAGAGGGGCATAGGAGGCTTCTCCATTGAGGATGACGAAGCCGTTGTCAACGTGACCTGGCATGACGCTATGGACTACTGCGAATGGCTTTCCGAGCGTACCGGACGCATTTTTCGACTCCCCACCGAAGAAGAATGGGAATATGCCTGCCGTGCAGGCACGACGACTGATTATTGGACCGGTGACACATTGCCCAAGAACATGTGGAAGAATCAGCAGACGGAAAGAGACAAGGTGGTGGTGTCGTTGAGAGTTGGGCAAAATCCACCCAATCCATGGGGACTTTATGATATGCACGGCAACGTAGAGGAATGGTGCATTAATGATTATGGATTTAACGGAGAGGGGCTCACCGCCAAAGCCACAAGAGGAGGCAGCCACAATACTCCCGTGAGATATCTTCGCAGCGCCAACCGTTCAGCTATGCTGGCAGATGATGCCAGTGTCATGTGCGGTTTCAGGATCATTGAGGTAACAGCCGGAAATAAGCAGCCGGTATTCATGACTCCGATACCGTATGTAACCGCACCGGATGATGATAAGGTGCCGTTTTACAGTCACAACCATCAGCCTGCGATCACTTACACTCCGGACGGTGGCTTGCTTGCCATCTGGTTCAGCTGCGACGAAGAAAGCGGCCGTGAGATGGTCGTCCTACAGTCGAGACTCAAGCCCGGAAGCGAGAATTGGACTCCGGCAGAGTTGTTTTTCAAGGTTGCCGACCGCAACGTAACAGGCAGTTCGTTACTGACATTACCTGACGGCAGCATCTTGCACATGAACGGAGTATCGGATGCAGGAGACTGGAAACATCTGGCACTATGCCGTCGTTTCATCAACGGCAAGACGGATATCGTCGCACCCGACCACGATATTCGCCACCAGGTTGTCGCCGGCCCCATTATCACAAAGGACGGACGTATTTTGCAATGCTGCGACGCCGGTCCGGGAGGTGAAGACGGGACGGCTCTATGGGTCAGCCGGGACTGGGGAAACTCTTGGGAAGACACCGGTTCGACGATTGCCGGCATTCACGCCGGTATCGTCGAGTTGAATGACGGAGCCCTGCTGGCATTTGGACGCGGTCAGAGTATTATGGGAGAGGATGGCAAACCTCACATGCCGTACAGCCTGTCGCGCGATGGCGGATATACGTGGGAATATGGTGCGACAGAGTTCGACCCTATTGGCAGCGGGCAGAGGCTTGTGCTGAGAAGGCTTATCGAAGGGCCTCTGATGCTGGTCAGTTTCGGGGATGAAGGGATGTTCGCAGCTCTCTCGTATGATGAAGGCGAGACATGGCCGGTGAGAAAGCTTATGACTGACGGCAGCGGACAGGTGTTCGAGGGAGGCGCGTGGACCGGATCCTTCACGATGGATGCCACCCATGCCGAGCCTAAGGGCTATCTCGCTTGTACCCAGACTTCTGACGGGATAATCCATCTATTGTCGTCCAGGCTTCACTACCGATTCAATCTGGAGTGGCTGGAGGAAAAGAGGTCTCCCTCAAAAAATTATTGAAAATATTGCATAATTGGAAATTATTTGTAAATTTGCGCGTATAATAGTAAGTGTGCTTAATTTGTGTGCAGTTAATAACGCTAAAATAATAATGCTCTATGAGGAAAACTATCCATCTGGCCCTTGCCATCGGCGCGATGTCGCTATTGGCCTCCTGTGCGCAGGAATCCATCATCTCCCGCGAATACGACCCCGACCAGATCGCCTACAAGGCCTTTGCCAACAACGCCACCAAATCCGGCGCCGTGGACAATGACCACCTCGGCAACATCGGTGACCTCTACATCTCCGCCATCAAACTCAACGACGCGGGCTACTACTTCGCCAACAACGTCATCTCCAGCAGCGACGTGAGCTCCTCTACCGCGAACTCCGGCAACACGCCTTACTACTGGCCCGCCTACAAGCTGGGCTTCTATGCTGCCAACCGCAGCCTCGTGGTCGATAACGGCGGCACCCCTGTCCTCTCGCCGTACATCCCTGACTTCACCGTGTCCCGCCGCGCCCTCAATGACCCTGACGAACTGATGGTTGCCCTCGAAGCGCAGCAGCGTGACGGCAACGGCACACCCGTGCAGCTGGGGCTCCACCACGCGCTCTCCCGCCTTACCATCCAGGTGCAGAAGACCATCCCGGGCTATGACATCAGCGTAGCCGGCGTGCAGATCGGCGGCTTCAAGTCCGTGGGTACCTTCACCTTCCCTCAGTACAATACCACCAACGCCACCTCCGACGCCGACTGGGAAGGCCTGGTAAGTGCCAACTACGGCAACTCCAACAACCTCCACTCCTGCTGGGGCTCCCTCGGTACCCCTCTGCAGTATGGTAGCCTGAGCCTCAGCAACGACGCCCTCAGCGGCACCGCGATGACCTCCACGGCCCAGAATGTCATGGGCGGCAACTACTTCTACGTCATACCTCAGAGCGTGACCCTGACCACCGCCGCCTCCGGCAGCAGCCCCGATATCACCTCCCACTACATAGACCTCCTTGTCAATGTAAAGGCACACGACAGTGGCGCCCAGATATACCCCTCCGCCGCTGATGAAGATGAATATGCCATCGCGAGGGTCTACATCCCTGCCAGCCAGACTTTCGAGGCCGGCAAG
Organism: Bacteroidales bacterium; assembly: GCA_017552475.1. Taxonomy (GTDB): domain Bacteria; phylum Bacteroidota; class Bacteroidia; order Bacteroidales; family UBA932; genus Cryptobacteroides. The sequence goes on from JAFZPY010000044.1 coordinate 4,310, forward strand.
TCCTACACTGTGACCCTGAACCTCAGCACCGGTCTCGGCGTGTCGATGTCGAACCTGTCCCTGTACAATGGCTCATCCTCCGACCTGTCGTCATCACTTGACTCTGAGAACTTCGTGAAAAACGTCTCCTCCGAGTTCCCCGACAACAGCTTCATCCTCGGCTCGGCCATGGACTTCACCGCCGCCTCCACAGATTGGGTGGCCGCTACGCTTGAAGTTCTGGAAAAAGCGCCGACGATTCCCTCTGGTGCCGTTCCCGGCTTATTTACCGTGGACGCCATCGGGACTCAGGTCTACTTCGCAAAAGGCAACCTGCAATGCTATGTGGACGGCTCCGGACAACCGGCAGGGAATGGTGACGCGACCTATGGATGGAAGTTCGCAGACAATCAGTATGATTATTTCGGAACCGGAGAAGCCAACCAGACTGTTGGTACAGCTGCCGGATGGGTCGATCTTTTCGGGTGGTCAACAGCCACTACTTCATTCGGTTTACTTATAACCAACAATAATGCAACATACTCAGGATCATATTTTGTCGACTGGGGTACAAACCAGATATATAATGGCGTAAAGCTTGATCCGGCAAATACATGGCGTACACTTAGAGGATCTGCCGCCAATAGTCAGGCTGATTACTCTAATGGCGAGTGGTATTGGATTTTCAACAGACGTTCATCCGTCACGGTGAATGGTGTGGATAATGCACGCTATGCCAAGGCAGTTGTAGCAGGAAAGAACGGTATGATCCTGTTCCCTGATGAGTGGGCAAGCCCGCTTAATCCGTCCCTGAAGGCCAAGATAGCATCGGCCAGCATCAACTATAATCAGGCTGCCTACCCTGCTATTTCCATCAGTGCAAGCGAATGGTTATCCTATGAGGCATCGGGTTGCGTATTCCTGCCGGCTGCCGGCGTGAAGAATACAAATTCCGTCGCCAGGGCTGATATAGAGGGAGCATATTGGTCAAGCTCTGACTCAAGTGGCGGGAGTATAAGCGCTTGGCAAATAGTGTTCAATTATGAAAGCACCAATAACTATAATTCTGTTTCAGCATATACGTCATATCTTCGCCGCTTAGGAAATTCCGTCCGACTCGTAAGGAACAAATAACCAGACCGAAAAATACAAAGCTAAGGTGACCAATAAGGGATTATTGGTCACCTTCTTTGTTGTTTCTTAAGTTAAGACATCTAACACAGACAAGCTCATAGCGGCATTATTTCAGATGCCACTTCCATCTGAGAAGTAGGAGACCTGAGGTTTGCCTTGAACCACACGAGAATAAGGCGGAAGATCCTGCGTTTGCCATACGTTGCCTCCAATGATGGAGTCGTGACCTATTCTTATTCTACCTAGTATGGATGAGTTTGAATACACGACTACATTGTCTTCAAGTATCGGATGGCGCGGGAGACGCATCGGATTGCCTGACTCGTCAAACTTGAAGCTGCGAGCTCCGAGGGTAACACCTTGATACAGACGAACATGATTACCTATGACACTGGTCTCCCCTATCACCACACCGGTGCCATGGTCTATGCTGAAGTACTCACCTATCTCAGCCCCTGGATGTATGTCGATGCCGGTAGCGGAGTGCGCCAGCTCGGTGATGGCTCTCGGAATAACCTGGACACCGAGTTTCAGCAGGGCATGAGCGAAACGGTAGTGAGTCATGGCTGTGATGGCGGGATAACTGATTATTACCTCCTGATAGTCCACCGCAGCGGGGTCACCGTCAAACACTGCTTTGACGTCTGTGGCGAGCAGTCGCCTGAGCTCTGGTATCCGGGCGATAAATTCGTCCGCCACTGCTTGGGAAGGAAGCATGTGATAGAGTATCTTTATAAAGGCGTCGAGGTTGACGGGAAGCGGATCAGTACAGAAATATCCATTGAACACGCACGTGCGGAAAAGTCTCACAGCCTCCTTAATCTCATTAGTGTCAATACATTCCACACCGTCGCATGGTATAAAGTCTATCTTTGCCGACAGTCCGGCCAGTATCTGGTCACGGGTAATTTTCATAGTTTCAGAAGTCTTTATTATTTCGCTAATATAGAAAAATTTAATTTATATTTGCCTCTCAAGGTATAACAGACATGACTATGATATTCAATTCCATACTCGATCTCATCGGCAATACACCACTTGTCCGTATCGCATCATCCGAAGAAAACGGAACGACTGTCTACGCCAAAGTAGAATATTTCAATCCCGCCGGTTCCGTCAAAGACCGCGTCGCCCTCGCAATGGTGGAAGATGCGGAAAGACGGGGGATACTGAATCCCGGAGCCACAATCATAGAGCCCACGAGCGGCAATACGGGCGTTGGCCTGGCACTCGTCTGCGCAGTCAAAGGGTACAGGCTCATAATCGTGATGCCCGACACCATGAGCATAGAACGCAGGACTCTGGTCGCGGCGTATGGTGCAGAAGTCGTGCTCACTCCCGGAGCTGAAGGGATGAAAGGAGCAATCGACAAAGCAGAAAGATTACGGTCATCCATCCCCGGAGCAGTGATACTGCAGCAGTTTGACAATCCTGCAAATCCCCGTAAACACTACACCACTACAGCAGAAGAGATTATACGGGACACGGAAGGACGCATCGATGTCCTCGTGGCCGGTGTCGGCACCGGAGGCACTATCAGCGGTACAGGCCGCAGACTGAAAGAATTCAATCCCGACATAAAAATAATCGCGGTAGAGCCACTTTCATCCCCGGTCCTCTCCGGAGGAGAACCCGGTGCCCATAAAATACAGGGTATCGGAGCAGGATTCATCCCGGGCAACTACGACCGCAGAATCATGGACAAAATCATCACCGTGTCCAATGAGGACGCATTCTCAGCGGCACGTGATCTCGCCCGCAAAAAAGGTCTCCTCGTCGGCATCTCCGCCGGCGCGGCGGCACATGCCGCACTGTCACTGGCATCTGACCCGGCATACAAGGGCAAGGTGATTGTCGTCATACTTCCTGACACCGGAGAGCGCTACCTCTCCACTCCCCTCTTCCAGCAATAAAAGCAGGCTTTGTTGTTTCATCGTTTTGTTGTTTCTTAAAACTGTTTATACGTTTCTTAATGAAACAACAGTAGCAGCCGCATATATTTGCGGAAAAACGACAGAGCCATGTTACGACATCTAACACACACAGGCCGCATGGCGGCATTATTCTCGGCACTGATGTTCATGTGCATCGGGTGCGGCGACTTTATCAAAGGAAACGATGACGGCGAAGGAGAGATCCGCTGGAGCTTTTCCGTTCCGGGCAACATCGCGACCAAGGTATCCACAGATATCCCGGACACAAATGACTTCCTGCTTGAAGTGACTGACGCAAAGGGCAAAGTCCTCTACAGCGGCACCTACGGCAAATCTCCCGAATCGCTTCTGGTGAGCGCAGGCACGTACACGGTAAGTGTAAAATCATCGGATTTCTCCAAACCGTCATTTTCATCACCCCAGTATGGCGATACACAGGCGGTTGTCGTAAGCAGTGGCCAGACAGCCGTGGTGCGTCTCGTCTGCACTATGATGAACTGCGGTGTCAAGTTGAAAATAGCGCCGGAGTTCCTCACGGCACATCCTTCCGGGGCTCTCTTTGTCAAGTCACCGGACGGCAAGCTTGCATACAGCTACAATGAGAAGCGTATCGCTTATTTCCGGCCCGGCACCATCTCCGTCATGATGACCGAAGGCAGCAAAGATGAGACTATCTACTCCCGCAGTCTCAAAGCACAGGATATCCTTCAGCTCGGGATATCTGCATCCACGCCGAGCGAAGACAACAGGATATCCATCCTGGTCGACACCACACGC
>JAFZPY010000045.1 GCA_017552475.1 Bacteroidales bacterium
ACGGCCGGCACCACCACCGACCCCGTGCGCAAATCCATCGAGATTTTCGGCATCGGTCCCTGCATCATCATCGACACCGGCTCCGGGGTTGAGGGTGGAGACGATCTTGTTTTTGCCCTTGAGGGTGCGTGAAGCAAAGGCTGTGATGGATTTGCCGCCCTCGGCCATGGTGGCGCCTTTGACAAAGTCGAGCTGGCCGCCGGTGCCGGAGAAGATGCGCGTGCCGATGGAGTCGGCGCTGATCTGGCCGGTGAGGTCCACTTCGGTGGCGGAATTGATAGCCATCATGTTGGGGTTCTGCGCGATGATCCAGGGATCGTTGGTGTATTTGATGTCTTTCATCAGGACATCGGGATTGTCGTTGATGAAGGAATAGACTTCGTTGGAACCGAGGAGGAAGGATGCTACGACCTTGCCTGTGTCAATCTTCTTGGCGGAGCCGTTGACTACGCCTTTCTTGATGAGGCGGAGAATGCCGTCGGCGAACATTTCTGTGTGGACGCCGAGGTTTTTGTGATTGACAAGCTGGGCAGCAAGCGCAGTGGGAAGGGCGCCGATGCCCATCTGGATGCAGGCTCCATCAGGGACGAGCTCGGCACAGTTGCGGCCTATGAGCATCTCGGTGGGGGTGGGTTCGGCGAAATCCTTGGTGACGAGGGGAGTGTTGTCTTCGACGAGGTAGTCGAAGCGGGAGAGGGGGACGAGGTCACCGTAGGCGTAGGGGACATTTTTGTTGACCACGGCTATGGCTGTACCTGCGACTTCGATGGCGGCAAGAGAGCAGTCGACTGAAGTGCCGAGAGAGACGTTGCCGTCAGAGTCCGGGAGTGAGACCTGTACCATGGCGACGTTGCAGGGGAGGGCGCCGCTGCGATAGAGTTTCTGCGACTCACCGAGGTGGACCGGGAGGTAGTCGGCATAGCCGGCATTGACGTTGGCGCGTACGTTGGGACCGACAAAGAAGCCCTGGTCAAAGAATATCCCTTCGTATTGCGGCTCGCTGTAGGGAGCGGGGCCTTCGGTGTGGAAGTGATGGAAATGGAGGTCCCTGACTTCGCCGGCATCGGCACGGCGGCATAGGGCTTGGATAAGTATGTGGGGAACGCTGGCTACACTGCTCAGATGAATGTGGTCGCCAGATTTGACGGCTTTTACAGCTTCGTCTGCGGAAACAAAATGTATGTTGTTCATAAATGGTTTAGTGATGTGTCCGGCAAAGATAAGGAAGTTTTTGTAAATTTGCAGACCTATTTAAAAGACATGCATACAAAAGAAGAAAAACTTGCCGCCATCGGCCGGCTGCTCGACATCATGGACCGTCTCCGCAAGGGCTGTCCATGGAATGCGGCCCAGACTATTGACACCCTCCGTCCGCTTACGCTGGAGGAGGTTTTTGAATTGAGCGATGCTGTGCTTCAGCACTCCGACAGCGACCTTGAAAAGGAACTCGGAGACATTCTCCTGCATGTGGTGTTCTATGCCCGTATTGCCGAGGAGGAGGGCCGTTATGATATAGCGGATATTGCTGCCAGGGAATGTGAGAAGATGATTTTCCGTCATCCGCATGTCTTTGACAACCATGACGGCAAGCTCGACGCAAAGACCGTCGCCGAAAACTGGGAGCTTCGCAAGCGCAAGGAAAGCGCAGGACGCAAGATCCTTGACGGCGTGCCAAAGTCGGCCCCTTCAGTGCTGAAAGCGATGCAGATGCAACGCAAGGCCCGTGACGTGGGGTTCGACTGGGAGGAGAAAAGCCAGGTGTGGGATAAAGTACGTGAGGAAATGGAAGAATACCAGGCAGAGCTGGACGCTATTGACGCCGCCTCTGATGAGAGCTCCCGTGCTGCGGCATACGACAGGGCTGAAGCCGAGTTGGGCGATTTCATGTTTGCAACAATCAACGCCGCCCGTCTCTACGGGCTGGATCCGGAAGTGGCTCTCAGCCGTTCCTGCGAGAAATTCCGTCGCCGCTTTACATATCTTGAAGACCATACCATCAAGGAGGGACGCCTGCTTACCGACATGACCCTGGCCGAGATGGACGAAATCTGGGACGAGGCCAAGGCGAAAGGGCTGTAGCCCGTTTCGTCTAAAATGCTTATCTTTGCAGGTTGTTTCAATACAGCTCCAATGGCAAGGTACACGATCATAGAGGCGACGTCCCGCAGGGACATAATGGACTTTGTGAAGTTCGCGGAAGAACTTTACAAGGACTGCCCGCAGTATGTACCGGCCCTTCGTTCAGACCAGTACCGTTCACTCACAAGTTGTGCGTCAGCTAAATATTGTGAACACAAACTCTGGCTGGTCCGTGACTCCGGAGGAAAAACAGCCGGCCGCATCTGCGCCATGATCAACCCTCGTTACAACGAAATCTACGGCAAGAAACGCGCTCGTTTCGGCTGGTTCGACACAATCGACGACCCTGATGTCGCGAAACTCCTGCTGACCACCGCAGAGGCATGGGCCAAATCAATGGGAATGAATGAAATCCACGGTCCTCTCTACTACAACACCCTTGGCAAGCAAGGTATGCTGATCGAGGGCTTTGACAATACCCCCGTCTTCAACACCCTCTACAACTATCCCTACTACCCCCGGCTCATTGAAAATCTCGGCTATACCAAGGAATGCGACTGGATTGAACACCGCATGGCCGCTGACCAGCCCCTCCCGGAGAAGATATACCGCATCGCCGACATGCTGATGTCGCGCCACCACCTCCACGAAGGCAGCATCTCCCGCCTCAAGAAGGATCCCGAGCGCATCAAAAGCTTCTTCCAGGCCTACAACGAGTCTTTCTTCGGCGCAGTGCACAACTTCATCCCCTTCACTGAAGAGGAAATAAAAGAAGAAGCCGCAGCCTTCCTTCCATACCTCAAAGACGACAACTGCTGCATCATTCTCGATGAAAACGAGGACCTCGCAGCTTTCAGTATAACAGTCCCCGATCTCTCCGAAGCCCTGAAAAAGGCCAAAGGCAGGCTCTTTCCGACTGGCTGGTTCCACATACTCATGGCCCTCAGGAAATACGAGACAATGGATCTGCTCCTCAACGGCGCGGTCCCCAAATGGCAGAATACCGGCATATCGGCACTCTTCCACGTCGCTATGTCCCGCAAATACAAGGCTCTGGGCACCAAATGGGCCCTTTCAAACCCCCAGATTGAGACCAACAGCGCAATCAACGTCTGGTCCAGCTACGGCGATGCCTCGCAATACATGCGCCGGCGCTGCTACATAAAGGAAATATAAATATTATGGCAGATAACAATACATTACTCGAAAAGGTACTCAGCCTTCAGGACAAGTACCAACAGCTTCAGGACCAGCTTTCCAGCCCTGAGGTGATGTCCGACATGAAAAAGTATGTCCAGCTCAACAAGGACTACAAGGAACTCCAGCCCATCATAGCGGCCGGGCTCGAATACAAACGCCTCGTCGAAGAACTCGCCCAGGCCAAGGACATCCTTGTCAACGAAAAAGACGAGGACCTCCGCGAAATGGCGCGTGAGGAAATCTCCGACATCGAGCCGAAACTCCCCGACATGGAGCAGAATATCAAACTCCTCCTCATCCCCGCAGACCCTGACGATTCCAAAAACGCCATGGTGGAGATCCGCGGCGGTACAGGTGGTGACGAAGCTGCAATCTTCGCAGGGGACCTCTTCCGCATGTACTCCAAATATGCGGAAAAACGAGGCTGGAAACTTGAAATCACCGACCAGGCTCCCGGTACCTCCGGCGGCTTCAAGCAGGTGGTATTCAAGCTCTCCAGCTCCAATGACGGCGTCTACGGCATCATGAAATACGAATCCGGCGTGCATCGCGTCCAGCGCGTGCCCCAGACTGAGACACAGGGCCGCATCCAGACATCGGCAGCATCGGTAGCCGTCTTCCCCGAGGCCGGCGAATTTGACATCGAACTCAATCCGGCCGACATCCGCAAAGACCTGTTCTGCGCCTCCGGCCCGGGCGTCCAGGGTGTCAATACGACCTACTCTGCCGTACGCCTCACCCATATCCCATCCGGCATCGTCGTGCAGTGTCAGGAAGAACGTTCGCAGCTTAAGAACCTCGACCGTGCCATGGAAGAGCTCCGTACCCGTCTCTACAACATGGCACACCAGAAATACCTCGACGGCATCGCCGCCAAGCGTAAGACCATGGTATCCACCGGTGACCGCTCAGCCAAGATACGCACCTACAACTACCCCCAGTCCCGTGTCACTGACCATCGCATCAACTGGACAATGTACAACCTACCAGTATTCATGGACGGTGACATCCAGGAATGCATCGACCAGCTCCAGATAGCAGAAAATGCCGAACGCCTCAAAGAGGCCGGCGAATAAAATCCAACGGCCATGTCAGACAACAGAAAAGACGAGGGCCTCAAAGCCCTTGGCGCCAAAACGAAATACAGCGACAACTACGCTCCCGAAGTGCTTGAGACCTTTGTCAACAAGCATCAGGACCATGACTACTGGGTACGTTTCAACTGCCCCGAGTTCACAACGCTTTGCCCCATTACAGGGCAGCCGGACTTCGCGGAAATCCGCATAAGCTACATTCCCGATGTCAAAATGGTTGAATCCAAGAGCCTCAAGCTCTATCTTTTCAGCTTCCGCAACCACGGCGATTTCCATGAGGACTGCGTCAATGTGATCATGCGCGACCTCATCTCTCTCATGGATCCTAAATATATAGAGGTGACAGGGCTTTTCACACCGCGCGGTGGTATTTCCATATATCCCTATGCCAATTACGGACGTCCGGGTACCGCATACGAACAGTTAGCCCGTGAACGATTCGCTACACACGAATGATATTCCTTTTTGGCGAAAAAAATTGTATATTTGTAAAATTTTATACTAAAACCTACAAGTATTATGAGTTATAAAATCGTAGTTCTGGCAAAGCAGGTACCTGATACCCGCAATGTCGGAAAGGATGCGATGACAGCCGAAGGCACGGTCAACAGGGCCGCCCTTCCCGCCATCTTCAATCCTGACGACATGCTTGCTCTCGAACAAGCTCTCCAGCTAAAAGAACAGAATCCCGGCTCGACTGTCGGTGTCCTTACCATGGGCCCTCCACGTGCCGGTGAAATCATCCGCCAAGGCCTTTATCGCGGGGCTGACACCGGCTGGCTCCTTACGGACCGCCTTTTCGCAGGTGCAGATACTCTCGCGACATCATATGCTCTCGCTACCGCCATCAAGAAGATCGGTGACGTGGACATCGTAATCGGCGGCCGTCAGGCCATCGACGGCGATACCGCCCAGGTAGGTCCCCAGGTGGCTCAGAAACTCGGTCTCAACCAGGTGACCTACGCAGAGGAAATCCTCGGCATCGAGGATGGCAAGGCCACTATCCGCCGTCACATCGACGGAGGTGTCGAGACCGTGGTAGTTCCTCTCCCTGTAGTCATCACCGTCAACGGCACCGCCACTCCCTGCCGTCCCTGCAATGCAAAACTCGTGATGAAATACAAGAGGGCGACATGTCCCATGGAGCGTCCCGCAGAGGGCACTCCCTATGACTATCTCTACGAAGAGAAGCCGTATCTCACACTCAACCAGTGGAGCGTCGCAGATATTGACGGCGATCCCGGTCAGTGCGGTCTCGCAGGCTCCCCGACCAAAGTGAAGACAGTGAAGAACATCGTCTTCCAGGCCAAGGAGAGCAAGACCCTCAGCGGAAGCGACAGCGACGTCGAGGGCCTCATCAAGGAATTGTTGGACGAAAAGATTATCGGCTAGTATCATGAACAACGTATTCGTATATTGCGAGATCGAGGGCACGACAGTAGCCGAGGTCTCCCAGGAACTTCTCACCAAGGGCCGCAAGCTGGCCAATCAGCTTGGCGTACAGCTTCATGCCATCGCCGCCGGTTCCGGCATCAAGGGACAGGTGGAGAAGCAGATCCTTCCTTACGGTGTGGACAAACTCTTTATCTTCGATGATCCGGGCCTTTTCCCTTACACTTCGGCCCCTCATACAGATATCCTCGTCAACCTCTTCAAGGAAGAGAAACCCCAGATCTGCCTCATGGGTGCGACCGTCATCGGTCGTGACCTTGGCCCGAGGGTATCCTCTTCGCTGACCAGCGGCCTCACCGCCGACTGTACCCAGCTTGAAATCGGAGACTTTGACGACGTGAAGTCAGGCAAACACTACTCCGACCTCCTCTATCAGATCCGTCCTGCGTTCGGCGGCAACATCGTCGCCACCATCGTCAACCCGGACCACCGTCCCCAGATGGCTACGGTCCGTAGCGGCGTGATGCAGAAACAGATCCTTGACGAGAACTATAAAGGTGACGTGGTCATCGCCGACGTTGCCAAATATGTTCCCTCGGTCGACTTCGTGGTAAAGGTCATCGACCGTCATGTCGAGGCCGCCAAGCACAACCTCAAGGGTGCTCCCATCGTCGTAGCCGG
>JAFZPY010000046.1 GCA_017552475.1 Bacteroidales bacterium
CCCCGACGGTGACGACCCCGACTCCTATTCGCGCAAACACACCCTCGAAGAGGTCCAATCCTTCATCGACACCCACGAACAGGACTTTATCAACTTCAAATCAGACCTCCTTCTCAATGAGGCCGGTGACGACCCCCTCAAACGCGCCAACCTCATCAACGACATAGCCGACACCGTCGCCCAGATTCCAGACGCCGTCAAACGCTCCGTCTACGTCGATACCGTAGCCGCACGCTTCCGCATCGAGCCCGACATCCTCTTCGACCGCATCCGCAATACGCGCGAGCAGATCCACCGCGAAGAGCGCACGGAGGCCGAACGCAACACCAGGCGCATGATGTATGCCAATACCAATGACAGCACCGTCACGCCGGCACCCGCCCCGACGCCGGAATCTACCCTGAAGCCCCTGGAACAGAACAAAACACTCGCCCCCAGCGAGCGGGAACTGCTCCACTTCATCCTTGCCTACGGCCGCACATCCCTCGACTTCGAATCCGACTCGGAATTCTACGTCGATGGCGAAGAGCCACCCACAGTGGCCGAATTCATCGACGACGCCCTGGCCAGTGACGAGACCTCGTTTGCCAACGAGGCCTACCGCCTTGTCTATGACGCATACTTCAATCTCTACGACCAGGGCCTCTCACAGGAGCAGATCCTCCGCACCCTCCTCGACGATGAAGACCGCACCGTCGCCCACGTAGCCGCCCAGCTCTCGGAAGAAAAATACCTCCTGACGGTCAAGAACTTCGCCGCAGCCCTACAGACGCGTTCCTCATGGCTTGTCAACTTCGTACCCAAATCCATCCTTGCCTATCAGGGCAAGAGAATCAAAGTCCAGATCGACGCCGACACCAGGGAACTTGCCAAGGCGTCCCCCGAACGACAGCTCGAACTCCTCCAGCACATCTCCCGCCTCAACCAGATACTCAGAAGAATAAACATAAAGCTCGGCCGCGAAAGCACCGGAAAAAAGAAGTAAAAAACGAAACGATATATGGATAAACAATTCAAAAGGACATTAGTGACATGTGCTCTCCCGTATGCCAACGGCCCTGTGCACATCGGACACCTTGCCGGAGTCTATGTCCCCGGCGACATCTATGTGAGATACCTTCGCATGAGGGGCGAGGACGTGCTCTACGTCTGCGGCTCAGACGAGCACGGCGTTCCTATCACCATCAAGGCCAAGAAGCAGGGAGTGACCCCTCAGGACGTCGTGGATGAATATCACAAGATCATCAAGGACTCCTTCACCGCCCTCGGCATCAACTTCGACATTTACTCCCGTACCACCTCCAAGGTGCATGAGCGTACTGCATCCGACTTTTTCCGCAAACTCTACGACGAAGGCAAGTTCGTCACCAAGGAGAGCGAGCAGTACTACGACGAAGAGGCCAAAACCTTCCTCGCGGACCGATACATCGTCGGCACCTGCCCCAAATGCGGCAATCCCAACGCCTACGGTGACCAGTGCGAGAAATGCGGCAGCACCCTCAGCCCTGAAGAACTTGTCAATCCCCGTTCAGCCCTTAGCGGCGGCGCCCTCGTCAAGAAGAAGACCAAACACTGGTATCTTCCTCTCGACCAGTACGAGCCCTGGCTCCGCGACTGGATCCTTGAACGCCACAAAGAGTGGAAGACCAATGTCTACGGCCAGTGCAAATCCTGGCTCGACGGCGGACTCCAGCCCCGTGCGGTGAGCCGTGACCTCGACTGGGGTATTCCCCTTCCGATCGACGGAGCCGAAGGCAAGGTCCTCTATGTTTGGTTCGACGCCCCCATCGGCTATATATCCAACTCCCGCGAACTCCTTCCCGACTCCTGGGAGAAATGGTGGAAGAGCGAGGACACACGCCTCGTCCACTTCATCGGCAAGGACAACATCGTCTTCCACTGCATCGTATTCCCCTCTATGTGCAAGGCCGAAGGCACCTATATCCTCACCGACAATGTGCCCTCCAACGAATTCCTCAACCTCGAAGGGGACAAGATCTCCACATCGCGCAACTGGGCCGTATGGCTCAACGAATATGTGGACGAATTCCCCGGCCAGGAGGACGTGCTCCGCTATGTCCTGACCGCCAACGCCCCCGAGACCAAGGACAATGACTTCACATGGAAAGATTTCCAGCAACGCAACAACTCCGAACTCGTTGCCATCTTCGGCAACTTCGTCAACCGCGCCGTTGTCCTCACCCAGAAATATTTCGGCGGCAAAGTCCCTGCCAACCTCAAGCCGGAAGCCATTGATGCGGAGACACTCGCAGAGATTGTTCCCTGCAAGGAAGCCCTTGAGAAATACATTGAGACTTTCCATTTCCGCGAGGCCCTCAAGGAGGTGATGAATATCGCCCGTATCGGTAACAAATACATCTCCGATTCAGAGCCCTGGAAAGTAGCCAAGACCGACATGGACCGCACTGCGTCCATCCTCTATACTTGTCTCCAGATTTGCGCCGACCTTGCCATCGCGTTTGAACCCTTCACTCCGTTCTCCGCAGGCAAACTTCGCAATATTCTCCGTGTAGGACTTGATGCGGGCTACGATCACCGTGCCGGCGAGGTGGACCCCGCCCTGGCCGGGGTCAAAGGCACCGCCGGCGAGAATCTCTACCCGGCATCCTCCGGCAAGGCTCTCCACACGTATTCGTACAAGGAGATGCCTGGGCAGGCCGGGGAGGACATCGTCCTCAGCTGGGCTGACCTCGGTGCATCCGAGCTCCTTCCCGCCGGTCACGAACTCGGCGAAGCCGAGCTGCTGTTCCAGAAGATTGAGGACAGCGTCGTGGAGGCACAGGTCGCGAAGCTGCAGGCTACCAAGGCGGCCAACGAGGCTGCCGCCGCAGCCAAAGAGGCCGCCGAGGCCGCTACCCGTGTGGAACCCCAGAAGGATTCCGTGACATTCGATTCTTTCACGGCTATGGATATCCGCACTGCGACTGTCGTTGCGGCGGAACGTGTACCGAAGACGGACAAGCTCCTCAAGCTCACTATCGATACAGGTATTGACACCCGTACCATTGTCTCCGGCATAGCAGAGTACTATAGCCCAGAAGACATGCTTGGCAAGCAGATTTGTATCCTCGCCAATCTTGAGCCCCGCACCATCCGCGGCATCGAATCCCGCGGCATGATTCTCATGGCCAAGCAAGTTGACGGCAAGATGAAGTTTATCACACCGGAGTCCGGCCCGCTTGCCAACGGTGCAGTGATTGGCTGATGACATCTGTACATATATATAATGTAGCAGGACTCGTCTTCTCCGTCAGTGCCGATGAGGTGCTGATGGAGAAGATGTCTAATTTGGAGCCGTTTGAAGATGCTTCACGTCATCCTTGGCCGCAGGCCGAGGATCTCGGGAGCGGTTATTTGTTTACTCTGGAGCAGGTAGAGAGGTTGCAGACGGAAGGGAGGGAGTTTGTGTACAGGACGGAGGACGGGGAAGGATTTCCGGAGATAGGGATATGGAGCGTAAAGGATGGATGGTTGTTTGAGATGAAGCCGTCGCCGTGGGGAGCCGTTGCCTTGGAGGTATTGACAAGCAGGGATTTCAGCAGGGCCAGGGTGTGCTTTAAGGGAGTGGATGACGCGTTCGGGCTCAATAATGCACTCATGTTGCTATATGCATTTGCATCAGCTCGTTATGGGGCGTTGGAAATGCATTCTTCCGTGGTTATGAATGATGGGAGAGGCTATATGTTTCTGGGAAGGAGCGGAACCGGAAAGAGTACGCACAGCCGTCTTTGGATGGAGAATGTGCCGGGGACGGAGCTTCTGAATGATGACAATCCTATCTTGAGATTGAATGATGACGGGACAGCGAGGGTGTATGGAAGCCCATGGAGCGGCAAGACGCCTTGTTACAAGGCGTTGGATGTGCCGGTCGGCGCAGTTGTCAGGATCGAGCAGGCACCTGAGAATAAGATAATGAGGCTGGGACCGTTGCAGGCCTATGCTTCGCTTATGGTGTCGGCTTCGGCGTTCAGACCCTTCAGGGAGCTGTCTGATTGTTGGCACGGGACGTTGGAGAAGCTGGCGGGGAGCGTGCCTTGTTTTACTTTGCGTTGCAGACCGGATGCGGATGCGGCGCGGTTGTGTTATGGTACAATCCATGGATAGACGTGTTGTTCCGAATAACGTGCTGCTGGAAGATGTGGCTTCGCTGCTTGATGAGGGCAGGGAGGTTGTGCTGGCACCTAAGGGGAACAGCATGCTTCCGTTTATACGGGAGGGACGCGACAGCGTGGCACTGAGGAAGCTGGGTGATGTGGAGACCGGTGATATCGTGCTGGTCCGGTTGGCCGGGCGGTATGTGATGCACAGGGTCGTTGCGATTGACGGTGAGAGACTTACGTTGATGGGGGATGGGAATGTCGGATTGAAGGAACATTGCACCGTGGCAGACGTTATCGGGACGGTGGTGTGGATTGTTCGCGGAAATAAGAAGTTTAAGCCCGGCAAGGGACGTTTGTGGAGGGCATTGTGTCCTTTGAGGCGGGTTTTGCTGGCATTATACAGGAGGTTGATATGAGAATCAAAGATGGATTTGTGCTCCGCACTATTTGCGGCGAGCATGTTGTCGTGGGTGAGGGTCTTGCCCAGGTTAATTTCAATAAGATGCTTTCCTTGAACGGGAGTGCTGCATGGCTCTGGGAGCAGGTGGCCGGGAGGGAGTTCACGACGGAGGGTCTGGCCGGGCTGCTGGCTGGACGTTATGATGTGACTCCCGAGGTGGCATTGGCTGATGCGGAGAAACTGGCTGCTGGGTGGAAAGAACTGGGAATTTTGGAATGACACGGGTGCGGGAGTATTTCAGCCCTGGCAACGCCGTCAGCTGTCTTATAAAGATTTACGGATAAGATTGATCCCGTCCCGGAGGGGGAGAATGACGTTCTCCACGCCGGGATGGGATTTAATCATGTCGTTGAAGGCCATGATGCCGACGGTCTGACGGTCCTGGGGGAGGGGGTCCGCGTAGACCTTGCCGTCCCAGAGGACATCATCGGCGATGATGAGACCGCCGGGAACGAGTTTGTCGAAGACGAGATCGAAATACTCGCAGTATTCGCGTTTGTCGGCATCCATGAAGACGAGGTCAAACGGCCCGTCAAGACTTTTCAGTGTCTCTTTGGCATCACCGATATGCAGTGTGACGCGGTCGTCCACTCCGGCCCTTTCGAATCCTTCGCGGATGATGTATTCCATCTCGTCATTTTTCTCAAGGGCGTCGAGATGACCGCCTTCGGGCATCCCGGATGCGAGGCATACGGCAGAATAGCCGGTAAACGTCCCGATCTCAACAATCCTTTTCGCTCCGGATATCTGCACGAGCATTCTCAGCAGATTTCCCTGAATCTGTCCTGACAGCATCTGCGGGAAGTTGGTATGCATATTCGTCTGCCTCTGTATCCACTCAAGCGCTTCGCTCTGCGCTGTCGAGTGCTCTCTCAAATATCTGTCAAGGGGTTGTTCCATAATAAGATGCTGTTTAAAAAAAAGCCGGCTTGTTATCGTCGGCAAAGTTAGGAAATTTTGGCTGTAAATGCTATTCTGCGAAGGCGTATGAGAATCCCTGGACTTTGTCCCAGGCGCCGCGGGTGAAGTCGGGGACTTCAACGGGCATTCCTCCGTGTTCTATTGAGATGGCTGACAACTCACTGATGCAGCACCATTCGGCGAGGTCGTAGACGTCCATGTCGAGGGGAAGTCCGTTGTTGAGGCAGTAGACCATGCGGTAGTCCATTATAAAGTCCATGCCACCGTGGCCTCCTACGGCTTTTGCCTTCTTGATGAATTCCGGACTAAGGAGGGGATTGGTGTATTTATCACACAGAGCGGCGAGTTGTCCTGCACTCAGTGTGTGATGGCTGTTGAGATTTTCAAAATCAGTCGAGCCTTCAGGTGCCTGTTCAGGATGGATAAGCACTTGTTCCACAGGATACTTGGCTGCATATCCTTTTGTGCCGACCAACTGGTACATGCGGTTGTAGGGTCTGGGGGTCATGACATCGTGCTCGATGAGGATAGTTTTGCCTTTCCCGGTGCGTATCATTGACATGGTGAGATCGCCGCTCTTGAAATCCGCATCTTCTCCGGTGCGCTCCCTGACAAATCTACGGCCGTTGAAGGAGTCTGTATCCATGGCGGTCAGCGTAGTCATCCTGTCCCCACGATGGATGTTAAGAGCCTGGCATACAGGACCGAAACCATGGGTGGGGTACAGGTCGCCGCGATGCTTCATATTGAAATCGAGTCGCCAGTTGTTCCAGTATTCATCCCAGAATTCACCCAAGTCGTGATGGTAAGCTCCTTCCGCATGTATAATCTCGCCGAATACTCCGGCCTGTGCGAGCGATAGCATCTGGAGTTCGAAGAAATCGTAGCAGCAGTTCTCAAGCATCATGCAGTGAAGTCTTTTCTTTTCCGCCATGTCCACAAGCGCCCAGCATTCCTCCAGTGAAGTGGCTGCCGGTACTTCGATTGCCACATGCTTTCCGTGTTCCATGGCGTAGAGGGCTATGGGGGTGTGACTTATCCAGTCAGTGCATATATATACAAGGTCGATGGAGGGGTCTTCGCAGAGCTGCTTGTAGCTGTCTTCCTGCCCGCCGTATGTGTTGACGGAGAGTCCTTTGGAGTTGAGGTATGATGCGCTCTGTCCAACTCTTTCCTGCTCTATGTCGCATATTGCTGCGATATGACAGCCTGGAACGAATGTGAGCCTCTCTACCGCTCCATAGCCTCTCATTCCGAGCCCGACAATACCTATCCCGACGTTGGCTATAGGTTCAGTCTGAAGCCCAAGTACGTCACTCTGACCGGAAGCTCTCTCAGGCGTTTCTGTGACAATCGGCCCGGTAGGCCTGACTTGAGCCCGTTTGCATGATGATACAACGATTGTTACGGCCAGGCAGCAGGCTGTGGCTACGGATAGGGATTTCAGATAATTCATGGTTAAAGTGTGTTTATAGTGTCGTTGCAAATATAATAATAACTGTGATATTTTCATATTATTACCTGCTTTCATCAGACCCTGCCGGTCTCCTCCCCGTCATTCTTGGGCTCTGCCACCCTCCCCGTCATTCTTGGGCTCTGCCACCCTCTCCGTCATTCTTGGGCTCTGCCCGAGAATCTCAAGCACAATGCTTTTTCACGTCATTCTTGGCCGTTAGGCCGAGAATCTCAAGCACGACCAAATAATAAAACATTTTACTAATATTAAAATTCTTCCAAAAATATTTGGCGGGGGGGTAAAATATATTATATTTGCTCGCAAAGAAGAATTTTAACCATAAGTGTGTGTAATAATGCTATGAAAACAACTATCCATCTGACCCTTGCCATCGGCGCGATGTCGCTATTGGCCTCCTGTGCGCAGGAATCCATCATCTC
>JAFZPY010000047.1 GCA_017552475.1 Bacteroidales bacterium
GGTAACGAGGGTGTCGGTCGGGGTGGGAGGAACTTGTGGGGTGGGTTTAGGGGGGCGAACGTCTTTGTTGGGACGGGCGTTGGGGTCGTTTCTGGCGGCTTCGGCTGCTGCCGCAGCCGCTGCTGCTTCAGCTTCTTCGGCGGCACGGCGTCGGTATTCGGCTATGGCATCGGAAGAGAGGTCGTGGCTGCGCTGTTCGGTGGCTTTGAGGGTGGATTCGGGGATGTCGCAGCGTCGTATTGTCTTGTATGTGAGGGTGTCGGCACCGACCCAGACCGTGTCAATGCGCTCTTTTTCCCGTGTGAATGCCGCAATGGCGGGGGTGCGGGTCATGCGGATGCGGGAGAGGGTGTCGCAGTAGTTGATGTGTCCTGCCAGGCCGGCGACGTCGCGGGTAGTGTCAATGACTGACGCATGTCCGTACATGTCGATGTCCCGGGTGGGACGGTAGAAGTAGAGAGAATCGCTCCAGCCTTCCTGCGCCTCGCTCATCATGTGAACGTGGTCGCGGAAGAAGAATGTGCCGGTCTCGCGATTGTACCAGCCGTCGTTGGAGGAGAGCATGTTGTCTTCCTGCCAGACGTCGGTCATGAAGCCGAAGAATGCGGTGGAGAGGTCCGAACGGTAGATCAGCTTGGTGGAACGGATGAAGACCGAGTCGGAGAACATGTTGACTTCATCGGAGAATGTGAAGGTCTTGACTTTTGAGTCGTAGGTGCCGTTGTCGCTTTCTATGATCTGACCGTCTTTGTCGCGCATGGAGGCACCGTTCTGGAAGATGGCGACGCTGTCGGCTGTGTTGTAGTCAAGATGGCGGGTGCGGAGAAGGTTGTTGTCCTTGTCGCGGAGTTCGACGAGACTGCCGCGGAATTGGGCAAGGTCTTCGTCGATGATGTAGTCGAGCTTCTCGCTCGTGAGGTATGTCTGGTCCTGGATGATACGCACGTGGCCGAGAGCCTGGATTATACGGCGGTCGACATTCCACAGGGCAGTGTCGCAGAGGAGGTAGGTGTTGTTGTGGAAGAAACGGGCATTGCCTGTGAAGGTGCGGATGACTTCGCCGCCGATCTCTTCGCTTTTACCCATCTCGGCGGAGATGAGACGTACAAGAGAATCCGCAGGCTCAGTCTCCTGGGCCTGCGTCAGCGGAGCCGGGAAGAGCATAAGGGCTGCCGCAATAATCGGTAGAAGTCGTTTCCGGAAAGGCATTTAGTCCTGTTCTCTGAACTTTGATCCCCATGCGCCGGTGCTGAATTCACATTCTTTGAACATCGGGTCGATGACGATGTAGGTGGTCTTTATCTTGTTGTCGATGAAGTCAGTGATGGCTTTCATGCGAAGGCCGTTCTGTACCTGCTCGAGAAGCTGGCTGTAGTCTTCTTCGAATGTGGCGGGATGGGCGGGGATGATCTTGTCGACTTTGATGATCTTGTAGACGGTGTTGCCGCTGCGGCCTTCGTTGTCAAGGGATTCAATGGGCTCTGATATCTCGCCTTCCTGGAGCTCCTTGATTGCGATGTAGTCCTGGGGCTTGAGCTGGTCGATTTCGAAATAGGAGGAGCCTGTATTGGGGTCTGACATCTGGCCGCCGTTGGTCCTGGTGGCGGGGTCTTCTGAGTAGAAGCGGGCTGCGAGGTCGAAGGTCACGGCTTCATTGATGATCTCGGTGCGGAGGCTGTCGAGGGTCTTGAATGCCTTGGTGCGGTCTTCGGCTGTGTATTGGGGTTTGAGGAGGATGTGGCGCGCATTGAACATGTCGCCTTTTTTCTCAAGGACTTCTATGATGTGGAAACCGTCGGGAGTCTCTACTATCTGGGAGATGAGTCCGGGCTTGAGGGACATCGCTGCATCGGAGAATACCGGCCAGTACATCGATTTGGATGCCATGCCGAGCTCGCCGCCACGGCGTGCTGAGCCTTCGTCTTCTGAGTAGATACGGGCGAGGGTTGCGAATTTCTCGCCGTTGATGATGCGCTCGCGAAGGTTAAGGAGGCGTTCTTTGACAGCGGTATTGGCAGCGTCGCGGTCAGGGTAGATGGCAATCTGGCGGAGCTGGTATTTTATGGGGACGAGGGGAAGGTCGGCCTTGTTGATGGTGTCGATGTAGTGCTTTACGTCGTAGGGGGTGACTTCTGCGATTTTTTCAGCGATCTGCTGCTGCTCCTGCTGGATGAGGCTCTGGTCCTGCAGGGCCTGGCGCCATTCCTGGCGAAGGCGGTAGAGTGGCTTGTTGAAGTATTGTTCCAATGCTTCGTCACCGCCGATCATGGTACGGGCCTGGTCTATGCGCTGGCTGAGGTTGGCTTCGACCATGTCGTTGTTGATGGTGAGCGAGTCGATGCGGGCCTGCATGAGGAAGAGCTTGGATTCCATCATCTGGGCTAGGATCTCGCATCGCTGGTTGCGGTCAGAGGCCTGGCCCTGCGAGCGCAGTACCTGGATTTCGTTTTCAATGTCGGAAATCTTGATGACCTCGTTGCCGACGATGGCCACTGTCTTGTCGATGACTCCGTCGTATTTTTGGGCCTGTGCGGCCATACCGAGGCATGCTGCGGCAGCTACTGCAATGTATCTGAAAGTTTTCATGTGCTAATATATCACGAATTTGTCTTTGGTACGGGCGTCTTCCAGCAACTCTTGTTCCAAAGTTGAGATGAGGGCGTGTTTTCTCGTACTGAGTATGATGTCTTTGATTCTTTCGGTGCAGTATTCCTGAGGTGCAAGGTGTCCTTCGCGGATTATGTCCACGACATAGGCGCAGTGAACGTTGCCGTAGTCGTCGGGGATTTCGATGAACGACTGTTTCATCTGCGAAAGCATTGTCACGTAGTCCACGCCGAATTCCCTCGCGAGAGACACGGCGTCAATCCATGTATCGGAGCTGTCAATGTATCTCAGGGCCGAGGTGTATGCGATGGCATCGGCCTCAATGACGTCTTCCACAACGGATGATGACATCTTGCGCCTAATGGTGGTGTAGTTGGGGGAGTCCTTGGCTATGTGGATGTAGCGCGTCTTCAAAATGGGGACGTCGAGCTGGAACTTGTCTTTATGCGATTCGTAGTATAGGGCGATCTCCTGAGGGGTAATGACCGTGTCAAGGCGTTCGTTGATGTACAGCTGCCCGTAACGGTATTTAAGCAGGGATATGCGGTAGTCTTCAAGTTCTTTGGAGACATCGCGCTCTGTCTTTGAAAGCTTGGATTCGGCGACGTCGAGGAAGATCTTGTCTGCCGCCCAGGCGTTGATGTATCTGGTGGCAAAGATGAGGCTGTCCTCGGACGAGAGTCCGTCCGGGATGGCTTCTTCGACTTCCGTGCGGTAGAGTTTGTGCTTCCCGGCTTTAGCCACCGCGTCGCGATGGACGAAATCGCCGACTGCATTGGTCAAAGACGACAAAGCGTCGCATGCCGTGAGGCATGCGACGGATGTCGCCAGTATGACAAGCTTTTTCAGCATCGTATTATCTTGAATAGTTCGGAGCTTCCTTGGTGATGGTGACGTCGTGGGGATGACTTTCGAGGAAGCCGGCGTTGGTGATGCGGACAAATTTCGCGCCGCGGAGGGTCTTGATGTCAGGAGCGCCGCAGTAGCCCATGCCTGCACGGAGGCCGCCTACGAGCTGGTAGACAACTTCGCCGACTGTGCCTTTGTAGGGGACCTGTGCGACGATTCCTTCGGGAACGAGCTTCTTGATGTCTTCTTCCATGTCCTGGAAGTAGCGGTCTTTGGAGCCTTGTTCCATGGCTTCGAGGGAGCCCATGCCGCGGTATGATTTGAATTTACGCCCGTTGAGGATGATGGTCTCGCCTGGAGATTCCTCGGTACCGGCAAAGAGAGAGCCGGCCATGACAGTGCCTGCTCCTGCAGCGAGTGCTTTGACGATGTCACCGGAGTAGCGGATACCGCCGTCGGCGATGACGGGAACGCCTGTGCCCTTGAGGGCTTCGGCGGCAAGCATGACGGCTGATAGCTGGGGCATGCCCACGCCGGCGATGATGCGGGTGGTGCAGATGGAACCGGGACCGATGCCGACCTTGACGGCGCTGACTCCGGCGTCCGCGAGGGCTTTGGCACCTTCGCCTGTGGCGACGTTGCCGGCTACTATCTGTATGTCGGGGAAGGCGTCGCAGGCCTTGCTGATGACATTGAGCACGCCGGCGGAGTGGCCGTGGGCTGTGTCAATGACGATGGCGTCAGCTCCGGCGTCAACGAGGCGCTCGATGCGGTCTATGGTGTCGGACTTCACCCCGACGGCAGCGCCTGCGAGGAGGCGGCCTTTATCGTCTTTGGAGGCGATGGGGTTGTCCTTGATCTTCATGAGGTCTTTGTAGGTGATGAGGCCGACGAGCTTGCCGTCAGCATCTACGACGGGGAGCTTTTCGACCTTGGTCTTGCGGAGCATGACGGAGGCTTCTGCGAGGGAGATACCCTTGGGGGCGGTGATGAGTCCTTCGGAGGTCATGACCTGGGAGATGGGTGTCGACATGTTGTCCTGGAAGCGGAGGTCCCTGTTGGTGACTATACCGATGAGGAATCCGTTTGCGTCGACTACGGGGATGCCGCCGATGTGGTGCTTGGCCATCATGGCGAGGGCTCCGCCTACTGTGGCCTCGGGCGCAATGGTCACGGGGTCGTAGATCATGCCGTTTTCAGCACGCTTGACCTTGCGCACTTCGTCGCACTGGGCATCAAGGGTCATGTTCTTATGGA
>JAFZPY010000048.1 GCA_017552475.1 Bacteroidales bacterium
ACGGCGCGGCTGGCCTGATCCTGACCCACAACTCTCTGGGGTAATGCAGCTTCCATGCGGAGCAATTTCTCTTTCTCGCTCTCCCGCATCCTCTGGACGGGGAGTCCGGTCCACTGTGCCCCGACTTCGGCGATGTCTTCCGGAGTCACCGCCTCGGTGATAATGGGCTCCTTTATTGCAGCCTCTCGGGCGGAGAGCTCGTCAATGCGAGCCTGCGTCTGGGCAATCTTGCCGTAGCGCAGCTCAGCCACCTTGCCATAGTCGCCGGCACGTTCTGCTGCCTGCGCTTCGATCTTGTAATCCTCAATTTGCTGTCGGGCGGACTGGAGGCCGGAGAGAATGTCCTTCTCCTCGTTCCATTTTCCCATCAGCTCTTCGCGTCGCGTGGAGAGTTCCTTGAGCTCTTCATCGATTTTCTCCAGTTTGAGGGAAACGCCCTCGCGCTTGATGGCTTCTTTCTCGATTTCAAGCTGTCTTATGCGACTGTTGAGGTCGTCGATAGGCTCCGGCACAGAGTTCATCTCCAGACGGAGCTTTGAGGCGGCCTCGTCGACAAGGTCAATGGCCTTGTCCGGCAGGAAGCGGTTGGTGATGTATCTGTGTGAGAGATTGACAGCGGCGATGAGTGCATCGTCCTCAATGCGTACTTTATGATGGTTTTCGTATTTCTCCTTCAGTCCACGAAGTATGGCGATGGATTCGGCCGGAGTCGGTTCGTCCACGGTGACCATCTGGAAACGCCTTTCAAGTGCCTTGTCGGCCTCGAAGTACTTCTGGTATTCGTCGAGAGTCGTCGAACCGATGGTGCGGAGTTCTCCGCGCGCCAGCGCCGGTTTCAGGATGTTGGATGCGTCCATGGCTCCGGATGTCCTTCCGGCACCGACGAGAGTGTGTATCTCGTCGATAAACAGAATTATCTCGCCCTCGCTCTCCACGACTTCTTTCACGACTCCTTTGAGCCTCTCTTCAAACTCGCCCTGATACTTGGCTCCGGCAATAAGTGCACCCATGTCAAGTGAGTAGACGGTCTTGGACTTGAGGTTCTCCGGAACCTGCGAGTTTACTATCTTCTGGGCAATGCCTTCGGATATCGCGGTCTTGCCGACACCCGGCTCGCCGACGAGTATTGGATTGTTCTTTGTCCTTCGTGAGAGTATCTGGAGAACACGGCGTATCTCGTCATCACGGCCGATGACGGGATCGAGTTTGCCCTTGGATGCGAGATCGTTGAGGTCAATCGCAAATCTGGACAGGAAGCTGTTGTTGTCTTGTTTCATAATGATTCTCCTTTTTGTCCCCGGGCCTTCTGCGGCATCATTACGCACAGATAGCCGTCTGTTCCTGGGAACAAACGGCTATAGTCAAATTATATTCCGTATCCTTCCTGCCTGACAATTTGTCAGTGCCGGAGGCTCTTATTCGGTCTCGGCGGGAACCTGTACGGGGAAAGCAGGAGCCTCGTCTGTGGTGCCCTGATTCAGGATCTCCTCGGTGAGGGAGTCTCTGGAAGCGCCTTCAGAATCAGTCTTGAGAGAGAAGGTGCTGATGATGGAAACCACGAGGACGAAAGCCATCAGGCCCCAGGTGATCTTCTCAAGGATGTTGGCGGTCTGGCGTACGCCGAGGGTCTGGTTGCCTGCGACGAAGTTTGTGGCGAGGCCGTCTCCTTTGCCATTCTGAAGCAGTACAACGAGGGTCAGCAGGATGCTGGCGATCACGATGAGCACTACAAGGATAGTAAATAAAAGATTCATATGAATGTACTTTTAATCCAGTTTTTCAATAAGGGCTGCAAAGTAAGCATTTTTTTCCGGATTTGCCAAACTTAGTTTGGAATAAATGTGACGTGCCTGCTCGGAATAGCCCTGCTCGGCGAAGATGCGGGCCAGGGTCTCGGTGCAAAAGCGCTCTTCAATCTCCTCCGGCGCTATCTCCTCCCTGCGCTCATCGCGTGCTTTGGCTGCGTAGCGGGAGAAAACATTATCGTCGGTCTGGCGGACGTTGTCATATTCAGCCTGGGAAAAATAGTCACCGCCGGCGACGCGAACCTGACGTTCTTCGCCGCTTGTGGATGAGGGCCTGGCGATGAAGGTGCGGAGAATATCTTCGACATCCTTGTCGGAATAGTCCACCTTGCGGCTCTGGCGTATCATGTCAGAGATGACTTTGCGTGAGCCGATGTAGAGGGCTGCGTCGGCGTACTGCGACTCGCCCCACTCCGCTCCCGACATACGGGTCATGCGATAGCAGAGCTCGCGCCTCGCCGAGCCGAACCAGGGATACAGATTGACGACGCCCACAAGCTCGTCCATCGTGAGTTTCTTTAGATTGATATAGTCGGAGCTTACCATTGTGCCACTGTTGCGTTGAAAATGTCTTCACAGAGTTTTTCGAGGATTTCGTCGCAAAGCTGCGCTTCCACGGAATCGAGCGACTGTGTGGAGTCGTAGTCGGCATAGGCCGAGAAGCTCTGCTCGAGGTCGTCTTCGGGGTATTTGCGGTTGGTGAAGGTGATTTTGACCGTGACGGTGAGACGGTTCTGGGCGGCCACTTCTTCCGCTGTCACGGCGGTGGCCTTGATGTCGTAGCCTGTGATTTCGCCTTCTATTTCGAGGTCGCCTTCTTCGTCCACCTGTTCAAGCCTGGTGAGTTTGCGGAACTTGTCACGCATGGCTTCCGTGAGGTCGTTGGCGAGAGAGGGATTGACGCGAAGCGCCTTGTATTCGAAGTAATTGATGGTGATGGTCTTGACGTCCGGCTGGATGGATGTTCCGGAGAATGAATATATTCCGCATGCCGCAAGAAGTGGCAGCGCAAGGATCAGGGTGAGTATTGCTTTTCTTGTCATCTGTCGTTTCTGGTCTTGGATTTGAACTCAGGGGGGAGTTTGCGGTAGAGGGTGCGTTCGGACATGCCGAGCTCGCGGGCGGCGAGTTTGCGGTTGCCGCTGTATTTTTCAAGCGCTTTGCGAATGAGCTCGTCTTCGGTCTTTTTCCATGAGAGGGAGGTCTCGTATTGGGGCTGTTCCTCGGGGGAGACGTCCATGATATGAGCTTTGGCAGGGGTGTTGATGTCCGGCTCCTCGCCTTGCCATTCTGCCTCCTGGGGGGCTTCCGTGTGCTGGGGAAGGGCGTGATGAGGAGTATTTCGCGTCAGGATGTCGAGTTGGCGCCGGAGCGAGTCGACTTCGCCTTTGAGATCAAGGATTGCCTTGTAGATAGCCTGCTTTTCGGCATTGGCCATGCTGTCTCCGGAGGGCTGTTCACCTGTGGAGAGGACGGGGAGAGTCTCACCCTCTTCGCGCGGCATGTACTGGAGGAGGGCGGCGCCGCCGATTTCGATGCGCTCTGCTCCGGGGGTGAGCTTCTGCGATTCCAGTGCGGTGACGGTCTGTGTGACATTCATCAGCTGGCGGATGTTGCCGGGCCAGCGGTAGCTGCGTAGAATGTCGATGGCGTCGTGGCTGAGGGTGATTTTGCACATCCCGTATTTTTCCGAGAAGTCGGAGGTGAATTTGCGGAATAGCAGGTAGATGTCGTCCTTGCGCTCGCGGAGGGCGGGCATGCGGATCTGGGCTGCATTGAGGCGGTAGGACAGGTCCTGGCGGAATTTGCCCTGACTGACGGCGTAGGAGAGGTTGACGTTGGTGGCGGCAATGACGCGGACATTGGTATGTTCCACTTTGGTGGAGCCGACTTTCATGTATTCTCCGCTCTGGAGGACGCGCAGCAGGAGAGCCTGTGAGGCGAGGGGAAGCTCGGCGATTTCGTCGAGGAAAAGGGTGCCGCCGTTGGCTTCTTCGAAGTAGCCGGCGCGGTTTTCAATGGCTCCCGTGAATGAGCCTTTGACGTGCCCGAAGAGCTCCGAGTTGATGGTCCCTTCCGGGATGGCGCCGCAGTTGACGGCGAAGAATTTGCCGCTGCGCCGGGAGCTGTATTGGTGGATGATGCGGGAAATGTTTTCCTTGCCGACGCCGCTCTCACCCGTGATGAGGACGGTCAGGTCGGTCGGCGCGAACTTGACAGCCGTCTCCAGCGCTCCGTTCAGGGCCGGATCGTTGCCGATGATGTCGTATTTGTTTTTGAGCCTTTGCAGTTCCTGTGTATCCATATCCCGCAAAGTTACTAAAAGCGGAGAAATAATGCATCCGTCTGAAGTAAAAAAACGAAGAATAGCATTATATTTGCACTTATCAACGCTCGGAAACATACATTTACCAAGACAAGACATATTAATTATGAAGAAATCAATCACTTTCATTGCAGCCGCCGCATCGACTATTCTGCTGGCGTCCTGCGGATCTGCCGACAAGATGGCCAAGATGGCTGAAAACGTCACCGCCAAATGTGACCCTGCTGTCCTCGAGGCCGTAGCCGGAGAGATCAACGCTAACGTATCTGTAACCTATCCTGCCGGATACTTCAACTCAAAGGCTATCGTTGAGGTGACCCCCGTCCTTGTCTACGAGGGTGGCGAGGCCAAGATGAAGCCCTTCGTATACCAGGGTGAAAAAGTAAAGGACAATTATAAAGTGGTATCCTCCGCCGGCCAGACCGTCCGCGAGAAGGTTCACTTCGAATACGTAGAGGGCATGGAGAAAGGCTATCTCGAACTCCGCAGCGTCCTCAAGGCCAAGAACAAATCCATCGTTCTCCCTTCCCGCAAGGTTGCCGACGGTACCAACACCACCTACATGCTCGTAAAGGGTGCAGGCCAGGTATCCTACAAGGCTGACAACTACCAGGAGGTCATCACCGAAAGCGCAGAGAGCCAGATCAAATATAAGGTCAACAGCTCCGAGGTTCGCGGCAGCGAGCTCAAGTCTCAGGACATCAAGGATTTCCTCGCTCTCCTCGATGATATCAAGTCCAACGAGCGCGCCAAGGTTGCCAGCACCGAGATCGTAGCCTACGCATCTCCTGAAGGCAAGGAAGACCACAACAACAAGCTTTCTACCGATCGTTCCGCTTCAGCCAAGAAGGCCTGGGACCGCATCACCAAAGGCAAGGATGCCAACGACCCCGCCATCAAGGCCGCAGGTGAGGACTGGGAAGGCTTCAAAAAGCTCGTAGAAGAGTCCAACATTGAAGACAAGGACCTCATCCTTCGTGTCCTCTCAATGTACAGCGATCCCGCCGTACGCGAGAGCGAGATCCGCAATATGTCCCAGGTATTCACCGAGCTCAAAGGCGGCGTCCTTCCTGAACTTCGTCGTGCCCGCCTCATCGCCAACATCGAGGTGACCAACTACACGGCCGAAGAACTCCTCTCCCTGGTTGAGACCAATATCGACGTCCTCGATGAAGAGGCCCTCCTCCGCGTAGCCACCCTCGTAAAGGATGATGCACAGAAAGAGGCTATCTATAACAAGGCTGTTTCAAGCTATGACAGCTCACGCGCCCAATATAACCTTGCTGTTCTATATCTCAACCAGAACAAGACAGACAAGGCTGCTGCCGCCCTCCGCAAAATCCAGGAGCGCGATGCGGACGTGCTCAACGCCCTCGGCGTAGTCGCCCTCCGTCAGGGTGACCTCGAGACCGCCGGCCGCCTCTTCCGTCAGGCAGGAGACAACAACGACGCCCGCGCCAACCTCGGTGTAGTCGACATCCTTACCGGCGAATATGAGCAGGCCGTAGCTCACCTCGAAGGAGTCAAAGGCTGCTGCCACAATATCGCACTCGCCTACATCCTCACTGATCAGCTTGACCGCGCCTCAAAGGCAATTCACTGCAACTGCCCCAAGTGCGCATACCTCAAAGCTATCATCGCAGCCCGTCAGGGCGATGCCGAGGGTGTGAAGGAAAACCTCGAAAGCGCTACATCACGTGATGCAGACCTTGCAGCACGCTCTGTCAACGATATCGAATTCGCAGGCTACGAGCTCTAAGCCTTGCATCCCAAATAGAAAGCCGTCCGACAAACTCAGTCGGACGGCTTTTTTTGTTGTATAGAAAATAAAATAATCTACACTTCAGTGGCGGTGTTGAACTCCTTGAGGAAGCGCATGTCGTTCTCGAAGTAGTGGCGGAGGTCGTTGACCTGCCATTTAAGCATCGCTATGCGCTCTACGCCCATGCCGAAGGCGAAGCCGCTGTATACATCGGGATCTATGCCGCTGGCGCGGAGGACGTTGGGGTCAACCATGCCGCATCCGAGGATTTCGAGCCAGCCGGTACCCTTGCAGATGTTGCAACCCTTGCCGTGGCAAATGTTGCAGCTTACGTCCACCTCGGACGAAGGCTCGGTGAAGGGGAAGTATGACGGCCTCATGCGTATCTGTGTGTCGGGGCCGAACATCTCGCGCGCGAAGAGGAGAATAGCCTGTTTGAGGTCGGCAAAGGTCACGCCTTTGTCGATGTAGAGACCTTCGACCTGATGGAAGATGCAGTGTGCGCGGGCTGAAATGGCCTCGTTGCGGAATACGCGTCCGGGGCAGATGACCCTGATGGGAAGCGGCTGAGACTCCATCATGCGCACCTGTACGGAAGAAGTGTGGGTGCGGAGAAGGAGGGGATCCTTGTGGCCGGTGGATACGAAGAAAGTGTCCTGCATGTCGCGTGCAGGATGGTTCGGAGGGAAGTTGAGGGCTTCGAACACATGCCAGTCGTCCTCGATTTCCGGGCCTTCGGCGACATCGTAGCCGAACTTGCGGAAGATGTCCACGATCTCCTGGCGTACGATTGATACAGGGTGGCGTGAGCCCAGCTCAAAAGCATCGCCGGGC
>JAFZPY010000049.1 GCA_017552475.1 Bacteroidales bacterium
GTCGGCACCACAGGCAGAAGCGACACCTGCTTCCAGCACTGCTCATCGATATCATAAATCAACGACAGCGGATTATGCCGGTTGGTCAGGTTGTATGCTCCCAGGTAAACCTTGTGCGAACAGCGACCGGCATCCCATGCGACCGTACACCCAAGGTCCACCCTGAAATAATGGTCCATTCGATAATTGTTTATATCGGAATAATATTCAATCTTCGTCTCTTCCTTCATCTCGAACATCCAGGGATGGAAATACCCCTCAGGGACAGTCTCCCAATTACCAGACTGATAGGTCACCAATCCTGATACACTTATCTCCGCATTTTTTCCATGCCATACACGGCCGTTACCGGAGGCGTTGAAAATGTGCCGGCGGTCGAACTGGAAAGGGAATGCAAGTCCGTGATTGATAAGGGGGAACACACGGTCAGTCTTTGACAGCGTGTACGCGACACGGATTGAATTCTCCCCCTTGATATACTCCGCCAGCACCTCCAATCCCTTTGACGAACCCGTTCCCACGTCCACATCGCTCTTCCATCCTGCCACCGAAGGGCTGAAAATATTCACGGCATTCCGGTAGCACACCACATTCTTCATCTCCTTTGTATAGCCGCCGACAGAGACGGACACATGACCTTTCTGGAAAAACATTGACGCGGCATATTGCAGGGCCTCCTCCGGCTGATAAGTCTCATCCGCAGGGACAATCATGTCCAGAGACCAGCCCGTCGGCAGTCCTTCCAACAAATGATGGAACTGTTTACGTTTATCAACGGACGCTTCAATCCCGAAGCAGGGGATAAAATGCACCCGCGCGATGACATCGTATTCACCGTGAGCGGTGAACTCCTTGCCCTTCGCCGCCTGATGGAAATTCAACCGTCCTCCGGCGCGAAGAAGGTATTTATTGTTCCTGGCCTTTTCCCATTGCATGGAGACGGTGCCCAGTTTTGTAGGAATCGGGCTATCGGAGAAACTGCTTGCAGACATGTCCGGCCGGCTGCCGCCAGTCATGCTGAAGACTGCGCTCGGCAGATAGGAGGACTGTGTGTAGTTTATCCCGACGCTGAATTCATCCGCACCGATGATCGGATATGCGGCAGTCACACGGGCGGTCCATTCCGTGAGGAAATTCGCTATTCCCAGATGGTTCTCCGCCTGCACGGAGTGCTCCTGCACCTGGTTCGACTTGAAATGGTTCCATGACAAGGCGCCATCTATATGGCCCGTACCGGCTTCCAGACGATACTTCAGGTTGAGAATCGAGGTCTGCCATGCCATGTCGGCCCGTGTCTGCCGCCAGGCGTATTCATAATCGTCATTCGAATGGAAGAAGCTCAGAGACAGGTTCTGCTTCTTGTCAATATTCCAGTTCAACTTTCCGAACAAATCATACACATTCGCCCTCACATCTTTCAGGTCCACTTCCGGGATATGCTTCTCAAGTTTCAGCCCGTTCCAGATCGCCGCCGCCGGAGACCACCTGACGGAGCCGATAAATGACAGGAGGTCCTTGAGGACAGGCACGTTCACGTTTGACGACAAAAAAGCTGGGCTGGCGGAAAGCTGGCCTGATAACTTTTCGGCTATTCCCTCCTGTGTCGTCATGCAGATATGGGCATCTGTGAAATTCCCTTCATCTGCCCGGAAACCGTTGATCCGCACATGTGCATCCTCCATCACATCCAGAGGCGCAGACTGCGTAAAGCCCAGCAGATGCGCATTGCCATACACCGGCACACCGTCCAGGGAAATCCTCGTCCCGCCCAAATTGCCGCCTCTCACATAAATAGCCGACGACCCCTCTGCTCCCGTCGAAACACCCGGGAAGAGCTGCACAAACTTTATAATGTCCGCCTCCCCCGTCGGAGCCACCAGCGCCTGAATATCCTTCACCCTCACCTGAAATCCGTCAACAGTGCGCACAAACCGCGTCGACTCCTTCACCGCAGCCGACAAAGTGTCCCGCATCTCCCCCACATCCTGCGCCATGGCAGCAAGCGGAAGTAACAAACCTATCGCCCCAATTATAAAAGACTTACTCTTCATCTGGAAAAAAATCGCCATTATAGCCCCTCAAGGCTTGTTCTTCAGCCCGGTAGATAATGGCGCCAAAAACGCCCATACCACTGGATAAACTTGTATAAATATTCTCCTTATTATAAATCATTCTCATATCTCGTCCCCTGTTGATTTCTTTCTGGTAGATATCTTTAAGATACAAATCCAGCTCTTTCGAGACAAAGTAAAAATTAAACAAATTCCCATCCGGCGGACTATTCTTAATCGGGAAATCTGCAAATAATATAAAACTGCGGGTAGTATATAGTGGATTATCGCTGATTGTGGCAGGATTCTCTCCGTTATCAAACATTTCTGGAGATAGAACCCGCACTATTCCATCGTGCAAACGTAGCCCTTGATATTTCTCTTTCATCCACCGCCTAACTTCATTTACGCCCATATTCCATAATTTCATTGAATCACTACTGAAACATGGTAAATCTGCCACCGTGGTCGTCGCCAAATTGAAATCATCAGCATAAGGATGCGTTGTTCCTATCAAAGAGCCTTCTTTCGGGGAAATCCACATGTTGGCGCTTGCATCATATGCAGCACCTTCCGTATGTTCAATCCCTTCTGAATCAATGAACGGGATTCTTAGTTCACAAGAATAATACAGATACTCCATTATGGGACCGCTTCTTCGTTTCATAAACTGCTTTACATAAACATCCAGAGGAAAGACTGTCTTGGCGCGGATAATTTCCTCTCCGTAAACTTTAACGGAAAGAACGTATTCTTTCCCATACGAAGGTGTCATTTCAGCAATCCATCGAGTCTCTCCCTCTCGATTGAATGAGCATATTTTCTTTCCCGTCACATCCTGCAACTCCGCCGTAATACCATCAGGCAAACTTTCATTATTCTTTCCGTATGACGTAGCCAACCGGATATCCAACTCCTGTATGTTAGACTCCGTCAATATGCAGTGTGCAACAATCGGCATCTTATATCCCGTGTCAAATTCAACCGATTCCACACACGAGACAGTCACGGCTGACAATATTGCCAGCCGTATAAACAAACGCAATAACTTATTACTCATATCTATACGCGCGTGCTGCATCTCCTAATGGAGTCGTATAATCACACCAAATCATAGATGGTGCACGTCCCCTAGTCTCAAAATCCACATAAAACCGTCCTTGGTACAGAGGTTCCCAATTTGAGTCACAACCCCACGTAAAGCCGTATGCCCCGGCAGGAAGCGAAATCTGATAAAC
>JAFZPY010000050.1 GCA_017552475.1 Bacteroidales bacterium
ATATTGCAAATATAATTATTATTCATCATCAGCGGGCACTCTGTAGCCTGCTTTTTCCACGATATCCTTGGCCATTGCTGAAGGTACTTCGGCGTAATGGTCGAAGGTCATAGTGCTGGTTGCGCGTCCGGAAGAGAGCGTGCGGAGCACGGTCACATAACCGAACTGCTCGGAGAGCGGAACGAAAGCCTTGACGATACGTGCGCCGTTGGCGGTGGAATCCATGGCGACAATCTGACCGCGGCGACGGTTGAGGTCACCTACGATGTCACCCATGTAATCCTCAGGGGTCACAACCTCAAGGCTCATGATAGGCTCAAGGAGAACCGGATGTGCCTTAGGGCAGGCGTGACGGAATGCCATACGGGCTGCGAGTTCGAATGAGAGCTGGTCGGAGTCCACAGGGTGGAACGAACCATCAAGGAGAGTAACCTTGAGTGAAGGTACCTCGTAACCGGCGAGAACACCGTTGGCCATAGCCTGCTCGAAACCTTTCCGTACGCAGGGAACGAATTCCTTGGGCACGTTACCGCCCTTGACGGCGTTTTCGAACTGGAGACCTACGTGACCTTCGTCAGCAGGACCGATCTCGACGATGATGTCGGCGAACTTACCACGACCACCGGTCTGCTTCTTGAAGACCTCACGGTGCTGAACAGTACCGGTGATAGCCTCTTTGTAGTTAACCTGAGGTGCACCCTGGTTGATGTCGACGTTGAACTCACGGCGGAGACGGTCAACAATGATATCGAGGTGAAGCTCACCCATACCGCTGATGACGGTCTGGCCGGTCTCGTGATCAGACTTCACTGTGAAGGTAGGGTCCTCCTCAGCGAGTTTGGCGAGAGCGATGCCGAGTTTGTCAAGGTCTTTGGAAGTCTTAGGCTCTACGGCGATACCAATTACAGGATCAGGGAACTCCATGGACTCGAGAACGATAGGAGCATTTTCAACGCAGATGGTATCACCAGTGCGGAGATCCTTGAAACCTACGGCTGCGCAGATGTCACCGGCCTCGACAAAGTCGATAGGGTTCTGGTGATTTGAGTGCATCTGGTACAGACGTGATACACGCTCGTTCTTACCTGTACGGGTATTGAGAACGTAAGAACCGGCATCGAGCTTTCCGGAATATGCCCTGAGGAATGCAAGACGGCCGACGAACGGGTCGGTAGCAATCTTGAACACGAGGGCTGCAAAAGGCTCGGAAGCGCTGGGTTTACGCTCAATCTCGTCGCCGCTGTTGGGGTCTGTACCCACTACTGAACCCTTGTCGAGAGGAGAAGGGAGGTAGCGCATTACAGCGTCGAGAAGGAACTGCACGCCTTTGTTCTTGAATGAAGAACCGCAGGTGGCAGGAACGATCTGCATGTTAATGGTACCCTTGCGGAGGGCGCCGATGATCTCGTCCTTTGTGAGGGAATCGGGATCCTCGAAATATTTCTCCATGAGGGCCTCATCGCATTCAGCGGCTGCTTCTACGAGTTTGTCTCTCCAGAGGGCTGCGTCGCCGGCATACTTTTCAGGGATGTCGGTGATCTTGTAGTTGACCAGTTCCTCTTCGGAGTTGTAGAAAATAGCCTTCATGTCGATAAGGTCGATGATTCCGTCGAACTTATCCTCGGCACCCATAGGGATGCTGATAGGAACGGCATTGGCACCGAGCTTGGTGCGAATCTCCTCCACGCAGGCGAAGAAGTCGGCACCCACACGGTCCATCTTGTTGACATAGGCGATTTTAGGCACACCGTACTTGTCTGCCTGACGCCAAACGGTCTCTGACTGGGGCTGAACACGACCTACCGCACAGAAAGTGGCGATGGTACCGTCAAGCACACGGAGAGAACGCTCTACCTCAACGGTGTAGTCAACGTGGCCCGGAGTATCGATAAGGTTGATCTGATATACCTCGTTGTTGTAGTGCCAGAAGGCTGTGGTGGCAGCGGAAGTGATGGTAATACCACGCTCCTGCTCCTGAACCATCCAGTCCATAGTGGCAGCACCTTCATGAACCTCACCGATTTTGTGGGTCTTTCCGGTGTAGAAGAGGATACGCTCAGATGTCGTTGTCTTACCGGCATCAATGTGGGCCATGATACCGATGTTTCGAGTGAATTTAAGATCTCTTTTTGCCATGTAACGTCGTCGGAATTAGAAACGGAAATGGGCAAATGCCTTGTTGGCCTCTGCCATACGGTGCATATCCTCTTTTCTCTTGAATGCACCGCCTTCGTTGTTGTAAGCTGCTACAATTTCAGCGCACAATTTTTCGGCCATAGAGTGTCCTGAACGCTTGCGGGCGAAAAGGATGAGGTTCTTCATGGAGACGGAAATCTTCCTCTCAGGACGCAACTCTGTAGGCACCTGGAAGTTGGCGCCACCGATACGGCGTGACTTAACCTCGATCTGAGGGGTCACGTTCTCGAGAGCCTTCCTCCAAATATCCAGAGGAGCCTTGTCAGAATCTTTCATCTTCTCGCCTACCATGTCAATGGCATCGTAAAAAATAGAATACGCGATACTCTTCTTCCCCTGCAGCATAAGATTGTTCACGAAACGTGTAACCATCACGTCGTGATACTTAGGATCAGGAAGTAGAATTCTCTTTCTTGGCTTCGCTTTTCTCATTTTTGATAAAAATTAAAAGGTGAATGGGATTGAATGTGTGGATTACTTCTTAGATTTCTTCGGTCTCTTGGCGCCGTAGAGTGAACGGGACTGGGTCCTGCCTTCTACGCCGGCTGTATCCAAAGCTCCTCTAAGGATGTGGTAACGCACACCAGGGAGATCCTTCACACGGCCGCCACGAACCAGCACGATGCTGTGCTCCTGGAGGTTGTGACCCTCTCCCGGGATGTAAGCATTGACCTCTTTAGCATTTGAAAGGCGTACACGGGCAACCTTACGCATAGCTGAGTTAGGTTTCTTCGGGGTAGTTGTGTACACACGAAGACATACGCCGCGCTTCTGAGGGCATGCATCCAACGCACGAGACTTGCTCTTTACTTCGAGAGCCTCACGTCCTTTGCGAACTAATTGTTGAATTGTGGGCATAAATGATTGTTAATCTTTAATTTATGTTATCATTCCCCATTTTTAGGGGCTGCAAATATATAAAGAATATTTCAAATATCAAAGCGAATGACTATATTTGCGACTCATGCAAACACTCACGCGCTCAATGAAAAAACACTTTCTTCTCGCCGCCACGGCACTGATACTCGCCGCTACGGCAACAGCCCAGACCGAAGATCGCTATGTCCGCAAGGCCGACTACACGCAGGCCGAGAAATTCTCCGCCTCCCGCATCAGCCGCATGGTCTACTCCACCCGCATCCGTCCGTCATGGTTCCGTGATTCAGACAAATTCTGGTACTCATGGAAAACAGCCGACGGCACCCACTATTATATAGTAGACCCCGCCACCGGAGCAAAAGACGAGTTTTTCGACATGGACCGCCTCGCCATGCAGCTCACGTCCATCGTCCGCGACCCCTTCGATCGCCAGAATATCCCTATGCGAGAGCTCAAGCTCGTGGATGACAAATACTTCACCTTCAACATCCAGAGCACGGCCGAGGAGACAGACAGCACCAAATTCAAGGACGGCAAGCCCGGCAAGAAGAAATATTACTTCAAATACGACATCGCATCCCGCGACCTCAGCCTCACCGAAGAAGAGAAAGACAAATACCCCGAATGGGCCAACGTCTCCCCTGACGGTAAGGTCGGCATCTACACCAAGAACCACGACCTTTACTGGATGGACGCCGACAACATGGCCAAGGCCGCCGAAGACCCCAAGGACACAACACTCGTTGAACACGCCATCACCACCGACGGCACCCGCAACCACTCCTACCACGGAGGCAACTACACCGGCGACACCGAGTCCGACACCACAGCCCGCCACTTCGCGAGTGTCTACTGGTCACCCGACAGCCGCCGTTTCGCCATCATCAAATGGGACATGTCCGATGTCAAGGAGCTTTGGGTAATCAACACGGCATCCTCACCCCGCCCCACCCTTGAGACCTACCACTACCAGATGCCCGGCGAGCCCAGCCCCTCCGGCAAACTCCTTGTCTTCAGCAACAACGGCTCCTGGAGCAGCCACGAAATCGCCTGGAACGCATTCAAATACCAGGACGGAGACATCCACCGCGCACCTGCGACGGCACAGGACAACTACAAAGACTACAACTCCCTCATCTGGCTTGGCGACAACAACGGATTCTACCTCCAGCGCATGAGCCGCGACCTCAAACGCACCGACCTCTGCTACGTCGGTGTAGACTCCGACTCCACCCGCACCGTAGTCTCTGAACGCCTCAACACCTATGTCGAGACCCGCGACCCCGTCTTCCTCAAAAACGGCCGGCAGTTCATCTGGTGGTCCGAGCGCAACGGCTGGGCCAACCTCTACCTCTACAACACCGACGGTACGCTCGTCCGCAACCTCACTGACGAGCCTTTCCACGTCGAAGACGTCCTCGCCGTCAACCAGCCCGCCGGCTACGTCCTCTTCAACGGCTGCGGACGCGAGCACGACGAGAACCCCTACCAGATGCACAATTTCAAAGTGAGCCTCTCCGGCGGCAAAATCACCCGGCTTGACATGGATGACATGGACGTTCTCGCCGCCGCTTCCGACAACGGCCGCTATTTCGTCGCCAACTACTCCCGTGTCGACGCCGCCCCCGCAGTAGCCCTCTACAACGCACAGACCGGCCGCAAAGTCACGGAACTTGAAAAAGCCGACCTAACACGACTCTTCGCCGCAGGCTACAAATTCCCCGAACGCTTCAAAGTAAAAGCGGCAGACGGCATCACGGACCTCTGGGGCGTGATGTACAAGCCCTTTGACTTCGACTCCACAAAAGTCTACCCCATCTGCGACTATGTCTATCCCGGTCCCCAGGTCGAGGCCAACAATATCTCCTGGACATCCAACATGGTCCGCGTCGACCGTCTCGCCCAACTCGGCTTCATAGTCATCACCGTCGGCAACCGCGGCGGTCACCCCAACCGTTCCAAGTGGTACCACAACTACGGCTACGGCAACCTCCGCGACTACGGCCTCAAAGACCAGAAATATGCCATCCAACAGCTCGCCGACCGTCACAGCTTCATCGACATCAATCGCGTCGGCATCCACGGCCACTCCGGCGGCGGCTTCATGTCCACCGCGGCCATCCTCAAATACCCCGACTTCTTCAAAGCCGCTGTCTCATGTGCCGGCAACCATGACAACAGCATCTACAACCGCTGGTGGTCAGAACAGCACCACGGCATCCTCGAAAAAGTCTCCCAGGGCGACACCACCTTCGTATATCACATTGACACCAATCAGGAAATTGCAAGCCGCCTCAAAGGTCACCTCATGCTCGTCCACGGCGACATGGACAACAACGTCCACCCGGCCAACTCCATCCGCGTCGTCGACGCCCTGATACGCGCCAACAAACGCTTCGAATTCGTCTATCTCCCCGGCCAGCGCCACGGTTTCGGCGACATGAACGAATATTTCTTCTGGAAAATGGCCGATCACTACACCCGCTACCTCATGGGCGACACCTCCCCCCGCCCCATCGACATCCCCGAGCTGAACAACAACTAGCGCCTCGGCCCGTCATTCCTGGTCACCACACCGGGAATCTCCTGCACAACGCATCAGCCCGTCATTCTTGGCCGACAGGCCGAGAATCTCCTACCTATAAAGAATAATTGCTATCTTTGCACACTAAAAGCATTGATAGCAATTTTTTAGAAGCTGTTTTGAAATGGATATACACGAAGAGAATAGGATCATTGAAGACTTCACCTCGCGAGAGTACAAAGAAGGCTTCGTGACCGACGTGGAGCAGGAATTCATACCCAAGGGCCTCAATGAGGACATCATACGCAAAATTTCCGCATTAAAGGAGGAGCCAGGCTGGCTTCTTGAGTTCCGTCTCGAAGCCTTCCGCAAGTGGCAGACGATGAAAATGCCGACATGGGGGCATCTCGACATGCCGGAAATAGACTTCCAGGACATCATCTACTATGCCGCTCCAAAGAAAGACTCCGAACGCCCCAAAGAGATAGACCCGAAGCTTCAGGACACATTCGAAAAGCTCGGTATCCCACTTCATGAGAGGGAAGTCCTGGCAGGCGTCGTCGCAGTTGATGCAGTATTCGACTCTGTATCAGTCACCACGACCTTCCGTAAGACCCTGAGCGAGAAAGGCATTATCTTCTGCTCATTCTCCGAAGCCGTCAAGGAACACCCTGACCTCGTTCGTAAATACCTCGCCACCGTGGTTCCCGCCAGCGACAACTACTACGCCGCCCTCAATTCCGCCGTCTTCTCCGACGGCTCCTTCTGCTACATCCCCAAAGGTGTCAGGTGCCCGATGGAGCTCTCCAGCTACTTCCGCATCAACGCCCGCGGCACCGGCCAGTTCGAAAGGACCCTCATCATCGCAGATGAAGGCTCATACGTCAGCTACATGGAAGGATGCACCGCCCCGATGCGTGACGAAAACCAGCTTCACGCCGCCGTAGTGGAAATCATCGTGGAAAAAGATGCCGACGTCAAATACAGCACCGTGCAGAACTGGTACCCAGGCGACGAAAACGGCCGTGGCGGCATCCTCAACCTCGTCACCAAACGCGGCATCTGCAAAGGCTCAGGCAGCCACCTCAGCTGGACCCAGGTCGAAACAGGCTCAGCCATCACATGGAAATACCCCTCCACCATACTCAAGGGCGACAATTCCTCCTCCGAATTCTACTCCGTCGCCGTCACCAACAACTACCAGCAGGCCGACACCGGCACCAAAATGATCCATATCGGCCGAAATACCCGCAGCCGCATCGTCAGCAAAGGCATCTCCGCCGGCCACAGCCAGAACAGCTACCGCGGACTCGTCATGATGAACAGCGGAGCCTCCAATGCCCGCAACTTCTCCCAATGCGACTCCCTGCTGATAGGATCCCTATGTGGTGCCCATACCTTCCCGGACATCAGGAGCGCCAACAGTTCCGCCATCGTCGAGCACGAAGCCACCACCTCCAAAATCAGCGAAGACCAGCTCTTCTACTGCAATCAGCGCGGCATCGGCCCCGAAGAGGCAGTCGGCCTGATTGTCAACGGCTATGCCCGCGAAGTCCTCAGCCGCCTCCCCATGGAGTTCGCCGTGGAAGCGCAGAAGCTCCTCCAGGTATCACTCGAAGGCTCAGTAGGTTAATGAATAAAAGCGAATTATGATAAACTGGATAGACATAGTAACGTCAGCGCTAGGCCTCACCTGCGTATTCCTGGCCGGTCGCAACTCCAAATACAACTTCTGGGTCGGCTATCTCTACACGGCAGCCCTCTTCCTGATGTTCTGGGAGAAAAACCTCTATGCGAGCCTTCTCCTCCAGCCCATATCCCTCGCCATCAACATCCTCGGCCACTACCGCTGGACCCACCCACGCGAAGGTGAAGAAAGCGCCTCCAACAGCGGCGAACTGAAAGTCTCAATGCTTTCCTCCGCCGGAAGAGCGCTCACCCTGGCCAGCGTCCTGCTCATAGCCAGCCTATGGGGCTGGACTCTTGACACCCTGTTCCCCACAGACCCCCATCCCTATCTTGACTCCTGCGTCACCGTGCTCATTCTCATGGCACAGCTGCTTTCAGCCATGAAGAAATGGGACTGCTGGATAGCATGGCTCCTGGTCAACATCACCCAGATCATCCTGCATATCTCCGTAGGCAACGTCTTCATGCCGATCGTCTGCGGGCTCTACCTCATCAACGGCATCTGGTCACTTATAAGCTGGATGCGCCTTTACAAGAAAAACATATAGGACAATGAACAATATACTTCTTGATATCAAAGGTCTCCACGCATCAATCGGAGACAAGGAAATACTCCACGGCATCGACCTCACCGTCGGCCGCGGCG
>JAFZPY010000051.1 GCA_017552475.1 Bacteroidales bacterium
CATTATACTTCAATGCCGGATAGAGCAGTGACAACGCCACGCCGCACATTCCGATCCACAGCAGCGGCAAGCCGGTCAACAGCACCAGGCCGACACCGCCAGCCACGGCAGCCACCAGTATGGCAACGGACAACACCATCACCTCCTTCGGTGCAAACTGCCCGGAAGTCAATGTCACCACGCCATAAGTATCCCTGGCATCCACGCCCTTCTTGAAATCAAAGTAATCACTCCAAATATTACCCGAGGCATGTACCAATACAATATTGACAACAGCCCAAAGGCCAAACAGCCAGTTAACTTCATATCCTGCAGCCCAAAGCCAGAACAACGTCGCAGCAACCGGCATGGCCGAAGCCGGAAAAGACCACGGCCTCGTCACGATAATCCAATCTTTTAAAGTGTGTTTCATCCTTTTTTGTTCTTGCACCACAAAATTACATAATATTTTTACCATTACACAAAAGATTCATTCGTCTATTGCAATATTATGGGGAGTTTCCTACCTTTGCCTGCGAAATCACACACAACACAACACACCACACTATTACCAACCACAATGATTTCCATTTTGTACAAAATCTTGCTCCTGCCAGGAATCCTGGTAGCGGCAACTCCTTCCATGACGGGAAGAGAAAAAAACTTAACGGCTGAGCATGCCACGACCGCGGCTATTCAGCAGATTATAAGCATTCGCGGCCGGGTGATTGACCAGAATGGCGAGCCTGTCATCGGCGCGGGCGTCTTCCAGCAGGGGACGCGCAACGGTGCCGTGACCGACG
Source organism: Bacteroidales bacterium (assembly GCA_017552475.1). GTDB lineage: Bacteria > Bacteroidota > Bacteroidia > Bacteroidales > UBA932 > Cryptobacteroides. The sequence continues at coordinate 783 of JAFZPY010000051.1, forward strand.
CCGGCGGCAACTTCACCATTGATGTACCCTCAGGGGCCTCATTGCAAGTATCCTGCATGGGATATGAGGATGTTACGGTGACAGCATCCAACGGCATGACGGTCATCTTGAAAGAAGACTCGGAGATTCTTTCCGAAGTCGTAGTCGTGGGCTATGGCGCACAGCGCCGTGCCGACATCACCGGTTCAGTAGCTTCGGTAGATGTGGGTAAGACCCTCGAAAGCCGTCCGATAGCCGACGTGGGCCGAGGACTCCAGGGCGCGGTAGCCGGAATGAATGTCCGTGTACCTACCGGTGAGGTCGGTTCCGACCCTATCATCAAGATCCGCGGTCAGATCGGATCCATCAGCGGCGGCAGCTCTCCGTTGATCCTGCTGGACAACGTCGAGATTCCAAGCATCCAGCTGGTGAACCCGGACGACATCGAATCCATCACCGTGCTTAAAGACGCAGCCTCCGCGGCAATCTATGGTTCCAAGGCCGCTTTCGGCGTCGTACTTATCACGACCAAGACGGGGACCGGTGGCCCGAAGCTACGCGTTACGTATTCCAACAACTTCTCCCTTCAGAATCCCGCCAGGGAGATAAATATCGGCGGTATCGAAGCACTCCAGTACACCTATGACGCCCAGGTCAACAGGGAATCTCCCATGCCTGCCGGCGGCTTCTGGAGAATCAACGCCGAAAGCCTCGAGAAGGCCCGTGAATGGCAGCGACTCTATGGTGACACCGTCGCCTGGAACGATCCTGTCGTCTACGGACGCGACTGGTACTTCGACGGTATCGATAAATATGGCTACCGCATCTATGACGGATTCAAGGCTATGGTGCGCGAATGGGCGCCCACCATGACGCACAACCTCTCCATCAGCGGATCCGAGGGAGGTAATTCGTTCAACGTGGGACTCGGTGTGCTCGATCAGAGCGGCATGACCAAGCCTGCTCCCATTGACGACTTCAAACGCTACAATGCATCCATCAGCTTCACAAGTGAAGTGAACAAATACTTCACCGTAAGAGGAAGCGCCATGTACTCGGACCGCAACAAACGCTACCCGGGAGTCGGCACCACTACCGCCGACCCGTGGCTCTACCTCTACCGCTGGAGCCCGCTCTACCCCATGGGCGTCATGGAGCGCGACCACTATCTCCAGGAACCCGCCTATGAGCTGATGGCCTCCAATACGGACAATCTCCGCAACAGGTACTTCAACCTCAACCTTGGCACGACAATCCACATCATGGACAACTGGGAATTCCAGTTCGACTACACCTATGATCGCCAGATGACGGACCAGAACAGCTCGGCTGTATACTACAACGCCGGCGAAAACTGGTACACCCCCATCGCGTGGGTGGAGAACGGTTCCCAGGTCTATGTCAACGAGCGGGGTGAAATCGTTGACGCCGGCACGGAAGGAAGCATGCCGGCCTACACGTTCAACGTAAGGCGCTACCTCAACTCCAACAACACTGAAAAGAGTGACTATGTCCGCAACTACAGCAAAAACGTGGACAACAACACCATTAATGCCTTCACCACCTACCGGCTGTCGCTCGGACAGGGCAACCAGCATGATTTCAAATTCATGCTCGGTACCAATATCGTGACCGGTTCCTGGAGCTCCTACAAGATCCGCAAGAACGGTCTCATTGAACCCGAGAATCCGCAATTCGCACTCGCAAGCGGAGAGCAGTTCATTGAAGGTGCAGACCGCGACTGGTCCGGCCGTATCGGATTTTTCGGAAGAGTCAACTACTCCTTCGCAGGCCGCTACTTCCTGGAAGCTAACCTGCGCCGGGACGGATCCCACAAGTTTCCTACCGATCTTCAGTGGAAATGGTTCCCCGCTTTCTCCGGCGGCTGGATTTTCACAAAAGAGCCCTTCATGGAGCCAGTCAAAAACGTCATGAGCTTCGGTAAGATCCGCGCCTCATGGGGTAGTGTCGGTGACCAGACAGTATCCAGCAGCCTCTACAAATCCGTCCTGACCAACGGCCAGTCCAACTGGCTCGATGCCAACGGGAAGGTGACCACCTACGGAACCCCTTCACTGGTCGATGCCGACATCACATGGCAGATGATCGAGACTTTGGACCTCGGTGCTGACATTCGCTTCTGGGATGACCGCGTCGGACTGTCCTTCGACTGGTATCGCAGAGACACCAGAAACATGATCATCCCTGGCGAGAGCCTTCCTTCGACTCTTGGTGCCGCCGCCCCGAGAGGCAACTACGGCAATCTCCGCACCAACGGATGGGAGCTCACCTTCGACTTCTCTCACCGTTTCCAGAGCGGCCTCGGAATCAACTTGACCGCCACTCTCGCTGACGCGACTACAATAATTACCAAGGGCGCCGACTGGGCGACACCTTGGGAAGACCGTCTTCTCAGTACCGAGTACTCCACCGGACGCCGCTACGGCGACATCTATGGCTATGTCACCGACCGCCTGTTCCAGCGCAGCGACTTCGTCTACGGTGATGACGGTAAAATCGTACGTGAAAACGTAATCTACCGAGGCACCCTTCGTTCCACCAACAAGCAGAACACCCCGTACCCGGTATATCAGGTTGAATTCGAGAACGGCGACAAGCTGGTCTGCGCTCCCGGTGACGTGAAGTTCGTCGACATCGATGGTGACGGCTATATCTCCTCCGGCTCCGGCACCAACGGCAATCCTGGTGACCGCGTCGTCATCGGCAACACCACCCCCCGTTACGAATACAGTCTCAGATTAGGTGCTGACTGGAAGGGATTCGACGTTTCCGTATTCCTTCAGGGTATCGGCAAACGCAAGATATGGGGTTCCGGCCAGCTGGCTATCCCGGGCTGGAATGCCAAGGAGGGAGCTCTTCCCAAGACCTTTACCACAGACTACTGGTACGAGCATTATGACAGCGAAGGCAACCTTACCGACTACAACTACGATGCTTTCTATCCGAGGGCATGGGATTTGGGCGGAAGCAACACCGGTTTCACGATGCAGACCCAAAGCAAGTACCTCCTCAACATGGCATACCTGAGAATCAAGAACATTACGGTCGGCTATACGCTCCCGCGAAAACTGTTGAAGCGGATTCACCTGGAGCAGGCCAGAGCCTATGTCTCTCTTGAGAACTTCTTCACCTTCGACAAGCTCAGGGGACTTCCAATCGATCCTGAGGCAATCTCAGGCTATTCGATGTTCTCAACCAATTACAACCTCGGCAGGACCGGTACGGGCACCCCTATGTTCAAGTCCACGTCCCTGGGCCTCCAGTTAACTTTTTAACACAGAACGAAGATGAAAATAAAGATATTACCAATACTTGCCATTCTGGCGACACTCCTCTGCGCCTGCGACAAAGTGCTTGACCGTCCCTCTCCCACAGAGGCGGAGGACGCTAAATACTGGACAAGCGCGGAAAAGGTAAGGCTCTACGCCAACGGATTCTACATCCATTACTTCGAAGGCTACGGCACAGGCTGGACTCACAACTCTGCCCCGCTGCTGGACTACACCTTCGACGACAACGTGGTACACATGTCCACCCAGGGCCAGTTCACCCGTTCTGTGCCTACCGGAACCGGTTGGGACGACAACTACGAGTGGATACGAAAGGTCAACGTGATGATCGACCGTATTGACAGCCGCATGACCGACATCCTCACTCAGGAAGAATACGGTCACTGGATGGGTATAGCCCGTCTGTTCAGGGGACTGGAATATGCACGCCTGGTCAACTCATACGGTGACGTCCCTTATTATGACCACGAAGTGAAAAATACCGAGAAAGACGAGCTCTACAAGGACAGGACTCCACGCAGCGAAGTGATGGACGCTGTCTACGACGATTTCGAGTACGCATTTGCGAACATCCGTCTGGACGATGGCTCACAGTACATCAACCGCTATGTGGCCGCAGCGCTGATATGTCGCTGGGCGCTCATAGAGGGAAGCTGGCAGAAGTACTATTACAACAATTCCACACGAGCTGCAAAGTTCTTTGACATGGCCGTTTCCTGCGGTGACTTCATCATCGGCAGCGGAAAGTTCGACATCGTGCTCGATTTCCGTTCACTGTTCTCATCAACCGACCTCACGTCATCAAAAGATGTCATTCTTTACCGCAAATACGACCCCGCTCAGGGAGTTACTCACTGCGTAGCTTCTTACTGCAATCTGTCAGAGCCCAGGGCCTACGGTCCCAACCTTGACCTCATCAAAGCCTTCATCTGCACCGACGGCAAGGACTGGCAGACCTCAAATCTGGATGACACGGATGACTTCTCGCTCGAAAACCTCATCAAGACCCGCGACTCCCGTTTCGAGGCGAGCTTCTACCACCAACTTATAGCTACCTCCAAGAGCTGCTATCTCTATCCTGTCAAATTCATCTCCCGCGACGCTTCCGCTCCCCTGACCATCGAGGAAGGAGAAGTGAAGGGCGGCGCAGTGGATGTTCAGTACACCAGCACAAACAACACCAACGGCTATCCGGTGCTCCGCTATGCCGAGGTGCTTCTCAACTGGATTGAGGCCAAGGCCGAGCTCGAGACTCTCGGCCAGGGAGTCGTAAATCAGAGCGACATCGACGTCTCCATCAACAAGATCCGCAGCAGGCCCATAGCCGAGGAGGCGCAGAGACTGGGAGTCAGGGAGACAGCCGCCATGGACCTTTCGGCTCTTCCGAACGACCCTGCAAGGGACGCTGATGTTCCCGCTCTTCTATGGGAAATCCGTCGCGAGCGCAGAATGGAGTTCGTGTTCGAGTTCTCCCGCATCATCGACCTGAGGCGATGGAAAAAACTCGAATATATGGATACCGACGCCAATGACGACCTGCTTACCGGCACATGGGTCAACTTCCCCGCGGAGTGCAGCGCACAGCTGAAAAGCGATAACGTCGGCAAACTCCGCATCAAGACTAAAGAGGGAGAATTCGTCAGCTATGACGGTACCAACGGCTCCAGGATGGTCGGGTTCTTCTATCCGAAGGAAAATCTCGGAAGGCTTCCTTTCCTGGACGTTCCCAACATCAATCCCTACCTTACCCCCGTCGGCTCCAACACCATCGTTGATTACCGCAACAAGGGTTACAAGCTGACCCAGACCGAGGGCTGGCCCGATGCTTCCAATTAACATTCAAATGACAACAGAAATGAAAAGTATTTTCAAATATATTCTCATTGCATCAGGATTAGGGCTATGCCTGAATTCCTGTGAGGATTCGTACCCTTCCGCAGCCGATTCCGCCTATCCGGTAGACATGACGGCCGTGCGCATCGTCAACGCCGGTGCTGACGGACAGACCGTATTCGAGGGCACTATTGACGAGGACAACAAGATTGTCAATTTCAAACGAATCGACCCTGCCACGGATTTCTCGGCACTACGGTTCGAAGCCACTCTTCCAGAAGGAGCTTCCCTCGAAAACGATGTTATGGATTTCTCCATGCAGGAGGGCGAGTCCGAGAAGACCCTTGTCATGAGGGTGAAAAACCACAACCGCTACAAGGACTACTTCATCCGCGTCCGTCAGAAAGTACCGGTATTCGGAGCCGACTGGGACAAGGCGCAGGTATACAATTTCTCCGGCGACAACATCTATGAAGAATGCGTTACCGCAAACACCCGCTGGGCAGACTGTGACGGTGAATATGTCCTTATTGTTTCCAGAGTAAACGGCTTGCATCCCCATCTGCTGAAGGTCTCCGACCTGATGCAGGGCAGGATTGAGCCCATCAATCTCAGCACGACGGGCATTTCAGGAGGTACGTTCGCTATCTCTTGCGGAGCACTGATCAACGGCCACGTCTACATCAACAGTCTTTCAGGCGGCGGAGTCTCTCCCCTCAAGGTATATTACTGGGACACCCCGGAATCCGAGCCGGAAGTCGTTCTCGAAAATATTCTGGCCAATGATGTTCCGGCCGCCGACGCCCGCCATGGAGACAATGCTTCCTACAACATTGACAAAAACGGCAACGGTTATATCCACTTCGGAAGCAATCCTGACGGCAGGGATATTCTCCGCTACACTGTCACCGGCCACAAGACCATCGGTTCGCCCTCTGTTCTCACCTCACGCACAGGAGCACAGGGCTACATGACCATCAATAGGATTGAAGACGGTGACCAGTATCTCTGGAGCGGTGTCTACATGGCCCCGGCGCTGACAAACGCATCTGCTACCATCGAATATGACATCAAGTCTCTCAACGGAACAGAGTTCACAGCCTGCCGCGTCTTCTCTTTCAACGAAGAGCGCTACCTGCTTGCCTGCTCTGCTGCACGATCCAACAAGGTCACGCCGACCATGTACCTTTACGACATCACCAGAGGTGACACGATTGCAGAAGCCTTGGCTATATTCGAGGCCGGGGAACGCAAGCCTGTCTACCAGTTTGTTCTCGGCGGCACCAACAACGGCAATCCGGGCACTTCTGTCAACTATTATATCCAGAAAGACGAAAACGGCAAGGATGAGATGCTGAGGGTATTCGCCCACCGCACACAGTCCGGTTTCGTGATCGTCGACTTCCCGATCAAGATAGCTTCAGACGATTAGTCCCATGAAACGATCATTACGACTATTAGCTTTAGGTCTGCTCCTTGTCCTGGCTTTTGCCTGCGACAAGGAGGAGCCCTTCAAGCCCGGCCCCACGCCCACTCCTGGACCGGGGGGCAATACGGATCCCAGCGGGATCGCGCCTCCCAAAAAGGAGCTCCGCGGAGCCTGGATGGCCACCGTCTGGGAGATTGACTATCCGCAAGGAGTGCGCGGGGAAGCCGCTCAAAAAGAAAAGTACAGACAATACCTGGACCTCTACGAGCGTATTGGTATCAATGCTGTCTTCTTCCAGATCCGCGGCATGGCGGATGCCTATTACGACTCCCAGTATGAGCCATGGAGCAAGACCATTACCGGGACTCCGGGAGAAGATCCGGGATATGACATCCTGCAATTCCTTGTGGACGAAACCCATGCACGCGGCATGCAGTTCCATGCCTGGATCAATCCTTACCGGATTTCAAGTGGCTCCAACGGAGTCTTCCCCGACCTGGATCCCAAGATTCCCGCGGAACTGACAAAGGACTACAAGTCTATCCGTGTCTACAATCCTGCCCTTCCCGAGGTGCGCGACAGAATTGCCGCGATTGTGCACGAAATCATAACGAAATACCCTGTGGACGGACTGCACATGGACGACTATTTCTACCCGTCCCTGGGGAGCGGAGAGCCCATGAATGATGATGACGAGTTCGCAAGGTATGGCGGCGCATTCACCAATATTGAGGACTTCCGCCGCGACAACATCAGTAAGCTGATCCAGAAGATTCAGCAGACGATCATCGACACCCGCCCGGAAGTAATTTTCTCAATCAGTCCCCAAGGCAATTACGAGAATAACTACAACACACAGTACATTGATGTCGCCACCTGCGCCAAAAACGGCTGGTTCGACGTACTGATACCGCAGCTCTATTGGACGGGCACCACATTCAGCTCCCGCCTTCAATGGTTCTCTGCCAACGCCGGCAAGACCCATCTGATGGTTGGATACGGAGTATACCGCTATGAATCAGGGGCCTCCGGAGACTTTGGCTCCTCCTCTTCCTTCACGACATGTTACAATCTAGCCATGTCCGACAGCAAAGTCAAGGGCAGTCTGTTCTACAACTCCACGGCACTTGTCAACAACAACGTCGGCATCACCGACGCTGTCAAGACAGCTCTCCGTACCAAGGTCCTGATACCATATCTGGGCCGTACACCAGAGCAGAAGCCCTCCGCCCCGACCAGCTTGACTCTCAACGGTTCGACCCTTACCTGGTCTGGCAACGCTTCGTACTATGCGATCTACAAACTGGAAATAGGCGGCAAAACCGCCTCTCTCACCGGCACGACCAAGGAAAAATCCTTCACCCTCCCCGCCAAAGGCACCTACTTCGTAACAGCCCTCACGGCCGCCAACGAAGAAAGTGACCTCTCCTCCGAAGCCGTCTACAAGTAATCCCCTCCCCCTCCATTACCATCTGAAAAGTCTGACAGCAGCGCCGCTGCTGTCAGACTTTTTCTTTTCGTTACTTGTGCGGCTGTATTCATAATAGTATCTTTGTATGTCTTACTACGGAATAGGGCCACTCTCTTATGAAAAGAATAATTTTGAAGTATTGGCGGATACTACCACTTTTGTTGTTTGTCTTTATGCTGGATATAACGTTGTTGTTCTCCACGAACCCAACTTTATTCGAAAGCATTGTCGGTATTTTACTGCTGATGGTAGTGATTTTACTGCCGGTATCATGGGTGATTTTGTTCATAAACAAAAGATGGTGGCAAGGTCTCCTGTCATTCGGGCTTTCTGCTATCATTGTAATCCTGCTATGGATGCCTCTTGTTATGGGTGCGGTGATGGGACATGACAATTTTGGATGCGAACATCGAATCACGGATGAATTGGAGTATAATCTACCGCTTGACCCACATTCAGACAAAGATATGTCTATTGACAGCCTCGACAATAAGACTTATCTACAGGTGTGAAACGAATATTGTTAAACCGGTCCAAGAAAAACCCTATGTTTGACGCCTTGGAGTGGCGGAGTATGGTGGAGTTCCGCGCCGCCCTCCCCCGTTCCGCTGCCCCAGAAAGTTGTTGTGGTCGGGTTTTACTGTTGCATTTCTCGCTGAGTATCACTATCTTTGGTCCCAAACAGATTAACAGGTAAATAACAATGAAGGGTATTCTCCAGAACAAACAGACCTACGAGACTCCTGAAGTGCAGGTTGTCTATTTGACCGAAGAAAACAGCATTCTTGCCGCCTCCGATTATTGGGCAGAGCCAATAGACTAATGCATCGTCGGTATTCGCCCCGACCACGCCCCCGTCTTGATTTTCTCCGGAGGATAAAGTATCTTTGTGTTGGGTCTTACGGGAAATGAGGCGACTTGTTTCTATAGCAAACATTTATGTGTGATGCCAGTGAATTGGGCGGAAGTAAATGAACGAAGGATTTCCGAGAAAACGCAAGAAATCAGCCTTTACTGCGCCCAGAAGAGAATGGATATGACACCACGGGGTTTTGAATTAGCCCAATTGTCGTTTGAGAAGTTGCTTGATAATATCGTAGAACGCAATCCGAAAGCAGCATCAATATGCAAATCTATCCGCAATAGTATGAGCGAAGGGAGCAATCAGGTTGCGAAGTGCTCTATGAAACAAGCGGAGTGTCTGGCTCGCGATGTTGTATTCAATTACATTGGCGATGATTTGAACCTATATCCGGTCAGTGCGGAAAGAAAACTCAATCGTGCCAAAGCAAGAGGGCTCCAAGAGTGTGATATCCCCAAAGACGAAATGACGATTAAGGACATTATCTTTGTCGTCTATGCATTTGCGAATGGGGAGGACTTTTCCAAACGGACGATGAGAGACGCTTTTTCGTGGTTCCAGGAAATTGGAATGAACCCAATTCAAGCTCGTGTCTTCTCGTACTTGTTCATTAAGCAGAAACCTCTCTCATTAAGGGACTTCCCTCAACAAGCACTCTATTCCTCCAAATACCGCGAGGCAGCAAAGGCGCTTGTGAAAACGGGCTTCGTGTTTTGCTGCCCTCCAAGATGGTGTAAGACTTCCGTGGTTTCTATTACGATTTCGTGTATATCTATTGAAAATCAGCGTTTTAACTATATGCGCAATTCCCCGGGGGCATGACTTTTGTCGATTTTCTTCAAAAGTCGTATAGTTATCGACTACTTGTCAAGGTCCTTCGTCAGTTTCTTGAAGATGAGAGATTTCTCCAAGTACCAACCAAAGCAGGTGTTCCAGTTTTCCTGCTTCTTAACATTCATACTCTTCCGGACGAGAATATAGGAAAATAGTGAGAATGAAATAGGAAATCGTGCTATAATAGTCCCACTTTTCGTCCCACTCTTAACAGAAAACCGCCTTGCGGGTATCTACAAAGCGGTTTTAAGGTGCCTCGGGCGGGACTCGAACCCGCACGGACATTGCTGCCCAAGGGATTTTAAGTCCCTCGTGTCTACCATTCCACCACCAAGGCGTGTAGGGAAATGCAAAGGTACTAAAAATATTTCTTCTCTTCGCGATACAGGGCGATGAAAATGAAGATGAGCACGGTGAAGGCCCAGAGAGAGGAGCCGCCATAGCTCAGCAGGGGTAGCGGGATTCCAATGACGGGCATAATACCGATGGTCATACCTATATTGATAAACAAGTGCATGAATATGCAGCTCGCGACGCAGTAGCCATATATCCTTGTGAACGATTGCCGCGAATGCTCGGCATCAACCAGGATTCGAGCGATCATGAAAATGTACAGTCCGATGACCACAAGCGAACCAACGAATCCCCATTCCTCGCCGACAGTGCAGAAAATGAAATCCGTGCTCTGCTCCGGCACAAACCCGTATGTCGTCTGAGTTCCATTCAAGAAGCCCTTGCCGGTCAAACCACCCGACCCAATGGCAATCATCGACTGGTTCACATTATATCCAACTCCTGCCGGATCCTCCTTCAATCCTAGCAACACCTCTATTCTCTTCCGCTGATGGTCCTGCAGCACATTGTTAAAAATGAAATCCACCGAGAACACCAGCACCAGCCCGGCAATAAAACCCACTGCAGCAAGCGCCTTGAACGAATCACGCTCCCGATATGCTTTCACAAGAAAATAAGGCAGAGACAACAACCCCAGGCCAATAAGGAAATGCACCGGCTTTACATCAAGCAGGAACGCCAACAGCACCCCGCCATCGTCTCCCTCCGGCAATACAGTATAAGTATTCTCCGCAGCCGTCACAGCCTCCTGCACCGGTCCTGTCACGAGTGCCCACAATCTGGGCAGAAACGCCAGGAACACAATCATCACCACATTGGCCAGCGTCCCCCAAGTCACCTTACCGTCATGCAACACTCCTCCCACGGCAACAGCTCCAATCAGCACGACAAGCGCCACGTAAGGCGAATACAGAAGCGTCGTCACAAACATCAGAATCACCATACCAATAGCCACCAGCCACCAGCCAGGCAATCCCTCACGGTACATCACGAAAATAAATCCGGCATACACCAGCGCAGAGCCGGTCTCACTCTCAGCAAGTATGACAACCATCGGCACGCCTATCACAAGCGCCGACAAGATAAAATCCTTCAAACGGCTGAACTTGAATCCCACCTGACTCATCAACGTCGCCAGCAACAGCGATGTCGATATCTTCGACACTTCCGCCGGCTGGAACCTAACAGGTCCGAATTCAAACCACGACCGGCTGCCCTTTACTTCAATGCCGAAGAAAATCACCGCCACCAGCAGGAACAGCACAAACAGGAAAATAGGTACTGAAAGCCCTTCCCAAAGCCTGGCAGGCAATACAAACAAAATCACTCCGGCAAGCGAGAATGCCGTCAGGATCCATATGAACTGCTTGCCGCAGCGAAGCGAGAAGTCAAATATGGACGAAGGCTCCGCCGAGTGAACGGACGCATAGATGTTCACCCAGCCGATCAGCACCAGAAGCAGATAACATAAAATCAACTTCCAGTCAATCGACTGTCCGAGTCCTCTTACCTGTAAATTTTCCCTCATACGCTAATCAGTCTTTACACGCGACATCAGGTTGCCCTCAAGCATCCTCTTCTCAAGAGGCTTGCGGGACTCGCTGATCTCGCCGTTGAGATACTTCTCCACCATAAGCGATGCCAGCGGGGCCGCCCATGTCGCGCCGAAACCACCGTTTTCCACATACGCCGCCACGGCAATCCTTGGATTGTCCTTGGGCGCAAAGCAGATAAACACAGAGTTATCCGCGCCGCGAGGATTCTGCGCAGTGCCCGTCTTGCCGCAAATATCCAGGCCGTCAACATGAGCGATTGTCGCGGTGCCGCCGGAACCGTAGCCACTGTTGACAGCGCGCCACATACCCTGTATGACCTTGGGGAAATACGATGTATCCACCATGGTGTATTGTTTCTGATGGTATTTTTCTTCGATTGCCACGCCGTCGGAGTCTTTGACGATGTGCGGTATGATATAATATCCCCTGTTGGCGATTGTCGCGCAGAGATTGGCCAGATGGAGAGGCGTGACGCCGATCTCACCCTGACCGATGGACAGCGAAATGACAGTGATGGAGTTCCAGCGGTTTTTACCGTATACCTTGTTGTAGTATTTCCCGGTGGGGATATTGCCCGAGAGTTCCGCAGGGAAGTCGCTGCCAAGCTTTCGCCCGAAGCCGAAACTCTCCACGTATTCGTGCCATTTGTCCATAGCCTCGTCTATGGAGTCGTATTTCTTGTTGTCAAGGATGTTGCGGAGGACATAGCAATAATAAGCGTTGCAGGACATCATGATGGACTCCTCCATATTGAGGGGAGAACGGTGGACATGGCATCCGAGCTTATGGCCGCTGAAATGATATCCCTGACTGCAAGAGTAAGTATATTCGGGCTTCAGGACACCTTCCTGAAGACCTATGAGGCCATTGACGAGCTTGAAAACGGAGCCTGGAGGATACGGAGCCTGCACGGCACGGTTGAACATCGGCTTGTAAGGGTTGGAGGCAATCTCACCGTAATGACGCCCGATGTCGGCAAGCATCTCGACATCGATACCGGGGCTTGACACCATGGCAAGGATTTCTCCCGTCGACGGCTCGATGGCAACGATACTGCCCACCTTGCCGGTCATCATCTCCTGACCGAACTGCTGCAGGTC
>JAFZPY010000052.1 GCA_017552475.1 Bacteroidales bacterium
AGTCATGACAAAGCTTCGCACGGCGTTTCCGGGATGGAAAGAGGAGGATTTTCTTCTGTATGCTTTCGTTGCGTCAGGATTCTCAAGCACCACGATTTCGTTGCTGCTGTCCAAGGACAAGCCGTATGTGTATAATCGCCTTTACAGGCTGAAGGGACGCATCGCTTCGTCGGGGATTGAGGGCGCCGAGGAGCTGCTAAAAGTACTCGAAAAGCAGGGGTGAGAGATTTTAGGAGGAGGCGCTGATTATAAGTATTTGAAAATCAGTGGTATCTATAGAGGCGTGTGAGAGATTTGAATGGGCTGTTTTTTTGGTGTTGCTGATTATTCTTCCGACCTTTGTATCGGGAAAATAACTTTTAAACACCAATATTATGGAAATCAAGAAATCACCGAAAGCAAGTCTTGAAAACAAAAGACTCCTTTTCACCGAGATCGGTCTCGTGGTTGCTCTTCTTCTAGTGTATGGTGCGTTTGAGTATTCTACCAGGGAAAGCAAGGTTGCATTCCTCGAGGATACCACTCAGATTGCCGACGTTGAGGAGATGATTGCCATCCAGAATGAGACCCCTCCGCCGCCGCCCGAGGCCCCCAAGGTGCCCCAGCTCTCTGACCAGATCGACATCGTGGATGATGAGATCAAACTTGACGATGACATGTTCATGAACCTCGAGGACGATGCCAATACCGGAGTCGAGATTATGGACTACCAGGCTGAAGAAGTTGTTGAGGAAGAAGTTGTCGAAGAGGCGATTCCTTTCCAGCTCGTTGAGGAGAAACCTAAATTCAACGGCGGTGACGCCAACGAATTCTCCAAATGGGTGAACTCCAAGCTTCAGTATCCTGAGATTGCCAAGGAGAACGGTGTACAGGGTCGTGTTACCCTTCAGTTCACTGTAAACGCCGACGGTTCCGTATCCAACGTACGTGTCCTCCGCGGTGTGGACGAGTCCCTCGACAAGGAGGCCGTTCGTGTTGTCTCCATGTCACCTAAGTGGAAACCCGGTCGCCAGCGTGACCGTGCAGTAAAGGTTACTTACACCTTCCCTGTTATCTTCCAGCTCCGATAATCAAGAGTTTATCATAATAAAAAGCCGGCCCCGTAATGGAGTCGGCTTTTATTGTATGTGCATGTTTTAGAACTCAAACACAGATTTGATGGGGAAGTGGTCGGAAATGAATTTGAATCCGGCGTAAGGTTTGGTGACTGTCTCGAAAGAGCGGCATGAGCTGAATCCATTGTAATAGATATAGTCGATAACGCTCTGAGTGTCTTTGCGGCCCCAGCCATTGTAAGTGATGTTGTGGTCTGTCGTGGCTGCTGTCTCGCGGGCGTCAAGCATGCGTGCCCTCAGTCCTTCGAATTCAGGGCTGTCCGGAGTCATGTTGAAGTCTCCCGTGAGGACCATGGGATAGCCTTCGGGGTTGATGGAACTGATGCGGTCGACAATAAGGTTGAGGCCGTTGCGGCGAGCCTCTACGCCCACATGGTCAAGGTGGGTATTGACATAATAGAATTTTTTACCTGTACGTTTGTCCTGGAGCAGGGCCCATGTAGCTGTGCGGCGGCATGCTCCGTCCCAGCCTTTGGAGGGCTTTTCAGGGGTGTCGGAGAGCCAGAAAGTGCCCCATTTAATCTTCTTGACGGTCTTGGTGTTGTAGAATATGCTCATGAACTCTCCGTCCTGCTTGCCATCCTCGCGTCCGACTCCGAGGCTCTTGTAGTTGCCGGGATATTGTTCGAGGAACTGTACCTGATAGAGGTATGCCTCCTGCACGCCGAATACGTCTGGCTGCTGGTCCTCTATCATCTCTGCGGATGCAGCGTAGCGGAAACGCCAGGAATTGGTCCCGTCTTCGGCCTCGCCGTTGCGGATGTTGTAGGAGATTACGGTAAGCGTCCCTTTGGAATTGTCCTGCTTGCCACGGGAAGCAAGCGGAAGCGCCGCAAAAGCGACGAAGAGGAAGATAAGTATTCTTTTCATATCTGTTTTATAAATATGTGTTTCAGGAAGAAGCCAAATTTAGCAATATTTATGTAAATTTGCATACGAACCTATTAATAAATCCGCATGTCGACAGACAATTTTTCTGAGATAGGCAAGATTGAAGCCATCAATACCCTTATGCGCTCGTCCGGCTTCCGGCCGGCGCAGGGAGACTCTTTCACCACCAAGGGTGGAGTCGTCCGCACTGCGCACCGTGCATGGATTGAAGGCATTGACTTCGACCTTACCTACTTCCCGCTCCGCCACCTTGGCTATAAATGTACCATCGGTGTCACCGGAGAGCTGTATTCTTCCCTTGCTCATCCGAAGACTATCAATGTAATCTTCGGTGTCTCGGCCAAGCTTGATTTCGACCGCATAAAAGAGATTTGGGAGGGCGTAGTCACCGCCGCCCGAGAGCATGGCTACACTGCCATTGACCTGGACCTTGTCCCTTCTCCCAACGGCTTGTATATCAGCCTTTCCGCTACAGGGGAGACATCGCTTATCACCTCAAAGCGCCGGATGGCCGCCAAGTCCAAGGACCTTATCTGCGTCTCCGGCAGTCTTGGTGCCGCCTACCTCGGCATGTCCCTGCTTGAAAAAGGGAAGAAAGAATTTGAAAAAGATTCTACCCAGCCGGACATAGAGCGCAATAAAATGCTCATAGGCGCATACCTTAAGCCGGAGCTGTCTTCCCGCGTCGTGGAGCATCTGGAGGAGGAAGAAATCTACCCGTCTTATGGATATTTCGTCACCAGGGGACTCTCAGACGCTATAAAAAGGCTCGTTCGCGACAGTGGCCTCGGCGCAAAGGTGTATGCCGACAAGATCCCGTTTGAAGGTAACTCATTCGCTGTGGGTCAGGAACTTGACATAGATCCTGTCTCCGCCGCGATGAATGGTGGTGAGGATTATCGCCTGCTTTTCACAATACCTATACTTTCACTTGAAAAATTCCGTCGCGATTTTCAGACATTCGATATAATCGGACACATGGCCCAGAGCGATGTCGGCGCGGTTCTTGTAACTCCTGACGGCGTCGAGCTGCCGATGAAAGCACAGGGCTGGCCCGATATCGAACAATAAAACCACATCAGAATGAAAAGAACAGCACTTATCTTCACTGCATCCCTCCTCATCGCAGGTTCCACCAATGCCCAGAACCTCGGCTCTCTCCTGAAATCCGCCACTTCCGGTTCCACCCTCGGCAATGTCATCAACAACGTCGCCGGAGCGATATACTCGGCTCCGATCAGCCTCAACGGCACTTACATCTACCAAGGCTCGGCAGTCAGCGTGACCAGCAGCGAAGGCGGTATCATCTCCAACCTCGCCGGTACCGCCGTCACCTCCGGCATCGAGGCAAAAGTGGATGACAAACTTGCCATCGTCGGCATCAAGCCGGGCTCAGCCACATTTGTCTTCAACAACACGGACAATACCTTCACCATAACCATCGCCGGAGTCCCCCTAAGCGGCACTTACAAAGTCGGAGAAGGTGAAAATACCGTCAATCTCACATTCGGCAAGAACATGAAATATCTCTCCATGACCGGTTCCCTCAAATCCACGGCTTCCGGCTGCGAGATGCTGTTCCCCGCCAATAAATTCCTCGCTTTCGTGAAGAAGGCTGCTTCCATCGCCGGAAGCTATTCCTCCGAAATCAACACCATCACCTCCCTTGCCTCCGGCTACGACAACCTCAAACTTGGCTTCAAACTATCTAAACAATAAACAGATTCTAAAATGCGGCAATACCTTGACCTGCTGCGCCATATCCGTGAAAACGGAGTAATGAAACACGACCGCACCGGTGTCGGGACGCAAAGCGTCTTCGGCGCCCAGATGCGGTATGACCTTCAGCAGGGCTTCCCCCTTGTCACCACCAAAAAGGTGCACCTTAAATCCATCATCTACGAGCTTCTCTGGTTCATCGCCGGCGACACCAACATCAAGTACCTCAAGGACCACGGCGTCTCCATCTGGGACGAATGGGCCGATGCGGACGGCAATCTGGGCCCGGTCTACGGACACCAATGGCGCTCATGGCCCGCTCCGGACGGTCGGACAATAGACCAGCTCTCCGAAGTTATAGAGACAATAAAACACAACCCTGACAGCCGCCGCATGCTTGTCAGTGCATGGAATGTAGCCGAGGTCAGCAAGATGGCTCTCCCTCCGTGTCACACTTTATTTCAGTTCTACGTAGCCGAAGGGAAGCTCTCCTGCCAGCTCTACCAGCGCAGTGCAGACACGTTCCTGGGTGTTCCTTTCAACATCGCATCTTACGCCCTCCTCACCATGATGATAGCGCAGGCGTGTGGCCTGGAGCCGGGAGAATTCATCCATACCACGGGTGATACCCACATCTATCAGAATCACTTTGAACAAGTGGCTCTCCAGCTCTCCCGCGAACCACGCCCCCTGCCCCGCATGATACTCAATCCCGATGTCAAAGACATCTTTGACTTCAAATACGAAGACTTCACACTCGAAGGCTACGACCCGTGGCCTGCAATAAAAGCCCCCGTAGCCGTTTAAAGACATGGAAAAAGCACTCATCGCGGCCATTGCTGACAACAACGCCATCGGAAGAGGCAACGCCCTGTTGTGGCGTCTTCCAGAAGACATGAAATACTTCAAAAGCACGACCATGGGTTGTCCCGTGATCATGGGTCGCATGACGTATGAGTCTTTAGGAGGCAGAGTTCTCCCCGGTCGCCTCAACATAGTCGTCACGACACGTCCGATAGATGTCCCTGAGGGCGTAGTCGTCGCTGCAGGGCTGCCGGAGGCATACGAAGCGGCGCGAAAGTCCGGCGCCGTCAGGCTGTTTGTCATCGGTGGCGGCGAGACCTACCGCCGCGCCATGCCGGAGGCAGATGCGCTTTATATCACCCACGTACACGACATCGTAAAAGATGCCGATACATTCTTCCCCATCATTGACGGTGATATCTGGCGCGAAGACTCCCGCAGCGATACACGCGCTGACGCAGCGTCCGGCATTTCCTATGAATTTGTCGTATACAAGCGTCGCTAAGGCTCTCCCCATACGCCCGGGCCCGCTTGACGAACTTAACATATCATATTTTTATGGAAAGAGAGAATTTCGGCAGCAGGTTTGCTGTCATAATGGCTCTTGCCGGGTCGGCTATCGGCCTAGGCAATATTTGGCGTTTCCCCTATATGGTGGGAGAAAACGGCGGTGCTGCATTCATTATCATGTATATAGTGGCGTCGCTGGTCTTGTCGTTGCCGTTGTTTTTTGCTGAATTCGTCATCGGCCGGAAGAGCCGGGCCAATTGTATCGGAGCAATGAAAAAGTTGGCTCCGGGGTCGGCCTGGAGGTGGCTTGGAATGCTGTGCATTGTCACGCCGATGATTATTGTGTCATATTACAGCGTGGTGGGCGGCTGGTCGCTCAATTTTCTGTGGAGGTCGCTGGTGTTGGAATTCAGCGCCTCTAATGCAGATGGAGTGACGGGCGTTTTCGGGGAATTTATCAGTTCCACATGGACGCCGCTGGCGTTCTTCCTGTTGTATCTTGGCATTGCCGGCGTGATTGTGGCGACGGGGGTGAAGAAGGGGATTGAGCTGTTCAGCAAAGTGTCGATACCGTTGCTGTTCGTGCTGGTGGTGCTGATTGCGCTGTATTCGTTGTCCATCCCGGGAGCGGAGAGAGGCGTCGAGTATCTGCTGAAGCCTGATTTTTCGCGTATTACGGCATCAATGTGCGTAAATGCGCTGGGGCAGTCGTTCTATTCGCTGTCGCTGGGCATGGGCATTTTGATTACCTATTCGTCTTATGTGTCGAAGGAGGAAAATGCCGTGGTGTCCGGAGCAGGAGCTGCTGTTTCGGACCTGGGGTTTGCTGTTATTGCCGGTTTTGCCATCATGCCGGCGGTGTTTGCGGCAGGGATTGAGCCGGGGTCGGGGCCCGGACTGGTGTTTCAGACAATTCCGTATATCTTCTCCACGATGGGAGCGACGATGCCTGTTTTGAGCGCTGTGGTGGCGGTGTTGTTTTTCCTGACCATACTTGTGGCCGCGCTGACGTCCACGGTGTCGTTGCTGGAAGTGGGCGTAGCGTATTTGATTGAGGAAAGAGGGTTCACCCGCAGGAGGGCGACGGTGACGGTGTTCTGCTTCGCCGCCGTTGTGGGAGCGCTGTGCTCGTTGTCGTTCGGGCCGCTTGCAGGGGTGAAGATTGCCGGGCTGCCGATATTTGACGCACTTGACAAGTTCTCTTCGAATGTGTTGTTGGCGGCGGGAGGTTTCCTCTGCGTGGTGTTTGTCGGTTGGAGGATGAAGAGGGAGGATGTGAAAGAGGAATTCACCAACGGAGGGACGCTCTCTTTCAACAACGCTATCTTCGGAACAGTGTATTTTCTGATGCGCTGGGTGGCTCCTGTGGCAATAGTCGCCATAGTGTTGTCTAATATTCTCATTTGATATCTAAAATTGCTATATTTGTAGAATATGGCAAAGAAAGCACTGGAAGATACACCGCTGATAAAGCAATTCTTTGAAGTCAAGGCCCAGTATCCTGAGGCCTTGCTGCTGTATCGCGTCGGAGACTTCTACGAAACATACTCATCTGATGCCGAGACAGCTTCCAAAGTCCTCGGCATCGTTCTCACACGCAAGTCCAACGGAGACAAGGGATACGTGGCCATGGCCGGATTCCCTCACCACGCCATTGAGACATACCTCACCAAACTGGTCCGTTCGGGCTTTAAAGTAGCTATCTGTGACCAGCTGGAGGATCCGAAGTTTGCAAAGAAACTCGTCAAACGGGGTGTCACCGAGCTTGTCACCCCCGGTATTGCGTTTGGGGAGAACATGCTCGACCAGAAGGAAAACAACTTTCTGGTGGGGCTGTCCTTCGATGGCGACAACTGCGGCGCTGCCATCCTCGATGTGTCCACAGGACAGTTTCAGGTAGCGCAGGGCTCCATCGACTATGTTGTCACGCTTCTATCCTCGCTGCGCCCCAAAGAACTTGTGGTCCAGAAAGGCTATGAAAAAGGTGTAAAAGACCGTTTCGGGGACTATTATATCACCAGTATAGACGAATGGGCGTTTGTATATGATTCGGCCGTGGAAAAGCTCCGCAGGCAGCTCTGCGTCGATTCGCTCAAAGGCTTTGCCGTGGACACTTTCCCCCTTGCCGTCACCTCTGCGGGTGCCCTTCTTGTCTACCTCGAACAGACGCATCACACAGGACTCTCCAATATCTGCTCCATCTCACGTATCGACGAAGGCCGCTATGTCTGGATGGATCGCTTCACTTTCCGCAACCTCGAAGTATTCTCTTCCAATGCCGGCGGCGACGGAGTCTCGCTTGTGGATACAATCGATCGTTGTTCCTCACCTATGGGAGCCAGACGTCTCCGCCAATGGCTCGCCATGCCGATACTTGACACCGAAGAGCTGAATGCCCGCTACGACATCGTCCAGTTCTTCCTTGATCGTCCGGATACCCTGCTCTCTGTCCAGCAGGACATCTCCGACATGGGCGACATGGAGCGTATCATCGGCCGCGCTGCCACTGGCAAAATTGCTCCGCGAGAAGTCATGCAGCTCTCACGTGGTCTCACAAAGATGCTGCCCATACTGGAACAATGCCAGAACCAGGGCTGTGCACCGCTGGACAAACTCCTTTCCGGCATTGTCAACTGCACCGCCCTCCGTGACGACATCGCCGCCACCATGGATCCCGAACCCGCAGCCCAGATAGGCAAGGGCCCGGTCATCGCCCGCGGCGTCAATGCTGAACTCGACGAATTGCGGGACATACACACCGGCGGACGCGAATATCTCCTCGCCATGCAGCAGCGCGAGGCTGAGCGCACTGGCATCAGCTCTCTCAAGATAGCCTACAACAATGTTTTCGGCTACTACATCGAAGTCCGCAACACATTCAAGGACAGTGTCCCTCCCGAATGGATACGCAAACAGACCCTTGTCAACGCCGAGCGTTACATCACTGAAGAACTCAAGCAGTACGAAGACAAAATCCTCTCTGCAGAGGAAAACATCGGGCGCATAGAGACACAGCTCTACGCTGATCTCGTTGCCCGCATCCAGCGCCGTATCGCCGACATTCAGGCTAACTGCCGCATTATCTCCATCCTCGACGTCCTCGCAGGCTTTGCGGAACTGGCCTCATCTCGCCGCTACTGCCGCCCGGAGATGAACGATTCTCTCTCCATCGAGATCAAGGAAGGCCGTCATCCCGTCATTGAGACTCTGATGCGCCCGGGCGAGGAATACATTCCCAACGACATCAGGCTTGACTCTGAATCGCAGCAGATAGCCATTATCACGGGCCCCAACATGGCCGGTAAATCCGCCGTCCTCCGTCAGACGGCGCTTATCGTCCTCATGGCTCAGATTGGCTCCTTCGTCCCAGCGACGTCTGCCAAGATAGGATATTTCGACAAAATATTCACCCGCGTCGGCGCTACCGACAACATCTCCCGGGGAGAATCCACTTTTATGGTGGAAATGCTGGAGACATCAATGATTCTGCACAACCTCTCCGCCCGCTCCCTTGTCCTTCTAGACGAAATCGGCCGTGGCACCTCCACCTTTGACGGCATGTCCATAGCCCGCGGCATAGTAGAATACATCCACGAATACGGCAAGGGTGCCAAGACACTCTTCGCCACTCACTACCATGAACTCAACGACATGGAAGGCATCTATCCGCGAGTGAAAAACTTTCATGTTGCTGTCAAAGAAGTCGGGCGTGAGGTAATATTCCTCCGCAAGCTGCGCGAGGGAGGAACGGCGCATAGCTTCGGTATACACGTGGCCCGCATGGCCGGCATGCCCAAAGAGGTACTTGAAAGCGCGGAAAAGACACTGAAAGCCCTTGAAAGCGCTGAGGCCCTGGACAAGGTGGCGATACTGTCCCGCAAGCCTGTCAAGCCCCACAACACCAAACAGGGCCGTGTTGAAAGCGACGGAGCCCTCCAGCTATCCCTCTTCCAGCTGGATGACCCCACCCTTGAAGCCATCAGGGACCGCCTCAACAGCGCTGATCTCGACAATATGACTCCCATGCAGGCCTTTGACCTCCTGCGTGGCATGAAACAGGAATTAGGCCTATGAAACGGGTACTTATCATCACCTACTACTGGCCGCCGAGTGGCGGCTCCGGTGTTCAGCGCTGGGTGAAATTTGCCAAATACCTGCCCTCCGAGGGCTGGCAGCCGGTCATCTACACACCAGAAAATCCCGAACTTACCGCCATTGACTCCTCCCTTGCGGCGGATATCCCTGAAGAGGCGGAAATCATACGACGCCATATCACCGAGCCCTACAGCCTGTATAGGAAGCTAATGGGAAAAGGCTCTTCCACGGATATGAAGACCCTTGTCACGCCCATCAGCAGCACAGGCCGCAAGACCTTCCGCCAGAGGCTCAGTCTTTTCATAAGGGGCAATATTTTTGTTCCCGACCCGCGCGTCCTTTGGGTGCGCCCCTCTGTCCGTTTCCTCTCCAAATATCTCGTGGAACATCCTGTAGATGTTATTATCACCACAGGGCCACCTCAGTCCATGCACCTTATTGGGGAGGAACTCCATCGCAAGACCGGTATCCCGTGGATTCCGGATTTCCGTGATCCCTGGACCAAGATGTACTATCTGCGACATCTCGGGCTTACATCCCTTACATGGAAAATCCTTTTCAATATGGAGCAGGATGTGCTTGACCAGGCATCAAAAGTGCTTACCGTCACCCCCGTCGTTCAGGAAGAATACCAGACCCGCACGACGACGCCTGTCGCCATGATTACAAACGGTTACGACGAGGATGACTTCAAAGACAAGACTGTGGAGCGTGACGGATATTTCAACATTACGCACACAGGCCTGCTGGCCACAGACGGCAATCCGTCCCTTTTGTGGAGCATTCTGGGTAAAAAGGCCGCGTCAGACGGGGAATTCCGTGACAAGCTTCGTATCCGTCTCGTCGGCAAAGTAGACGCAGAGGTCCTCAGTGACATGGATGCTGCCGGACTTTCCGGCAATATCGTCAATCTGGGTTATCAGGACCATGAAGCGGCTGTCAGGGAACAACTCGGTGCCTCCATCCTCATCCTTCCCCTTCGCGATGATCCTGAATACTTCCGCATCCTTCCCGGCAAGCTCTTTGAATATCTTGCATCACGCCGTCCTATCCTCGGTATAGGTCAGGAAGACGGGGCTATGGCCCGCGTCATCCGTGATTGCGGGGCGGGAACGGTGTGTGACTTCCGTCGCGGTGAGGGTATGAGTGCCTTCATTGATTCCGCCTGGGACTCTTTCCGCAGCGGCAATCTGGATGACACATCAGGCGATGTGTCCCGGTATTCCCGCCGCAGTCTTACACATTCGCTTGCAGAACTTCTTGAAGATACGATATCATGAGAAACGTATTTATCGCCATCGGCGCAGTTGTATTCTTCCTCGTCTTGTCCTACGCTTTTGTCCCGCAGGTACTTGACGGCAAGATGCTCAACCAGAGCGACATTTCCGGTTATGTGGGTATGTCCCATGAAATGAACGAATGGAACAAAGCCCACCCGGACGACCCGGCCTACTGGTCCGGATCAATGTTTTCCGGTATGCCCACTACGACTATCAACAGCGTTACCAAGGGTGACTGGACACAGAAAATCTACAATTTCCTGCTGACGGGACGCCGTCCGGCCACATATCTGTTCATTACCCTGCTTGGAGCCTTCCTTCTGATGTTGTCTCTCGGTATAAAGTGGTATGTTGCCATCGGCGGAGCCATTGCCGTAGCGTTCTGTTCGTACAACTTCCAGATTATACAAGTCGGGCACAATACCAAGATGCAGGCCATAGCCTTTCTTCCGTGGGTGCTGGCGTCGCTGATATTCACCTATAGGAAGGCTATCACCATGAAGAGGTTCTGGTTCCCGTCTACGCTTCTGGGAGCCGTCCTTTTCGGCCTTACTGTCTCATTCCAGGTCAAGGCGAACCATCAGCAGATAACATACTATCTTGCGCTGATGATCCTCCTGTACGGCTTTGTGCTCCTATGCCGTGTATTGTTCAGGCACAGGGAATCAATGTCGCGTTTCTTCGTCGCCTCGCTTCTCCTGATTGTCCTCGGTCTTGTAGGCGTGTCAGCCAATGCCAACAAGCTTCTTCCGCTGGCAAAATATACTGCCCACACCATGAGGGGAGGCACGGAACTCTCCAGGGAAGGTTCTACAACAGGTCTTGACATAGATTACGCCACTGCCTGGTCGTACGGGTGGAATGAACTGCCGAATCTGATGATCCCGAACTACAACGGCGGATCTTCTTCCGGCGCCATCAACCCTGACAAGTCCGAGACCATCCGTGTGCTGCGCCAGAATGGCCAGACAGGCCTTAAGGACACAGCAAAGCACCTTCCGATGTACTGGGGCCCGCAGCCTTTTACCGCCGGGCCGATGTATATGGGCGCCATCACGGTGTTCCTGTTCGTTCTCGGTCTTTTCCTGTATAGGGGCAAGGAGAAGTGGTGGTTGCTTCTCACCACGGTTCTGGCCGTGTTTATGGGCGTAGGATCGCATTTCATGCCGTTTACGCGCTTGTGCTTCGATGTTCTGCCACTTTACAACAAGTTCCGCACGGTCTCCATGGCCCTTGTTATGTTGCAGTTTACGCTCCCTATGCTCGGTTTCCTCGTGCTTGACCGCATTCTCAGGGAAAAGTATCCTGCCGAGAAATACCGTCGGGCCGCTATTGTCTCCGCCATCATTACGGGTGGCTTCTGCCTGCTTTGCTGGCTCCTCCCGGACCTTTTCGGAGACTTCCGCAGCGCAGCGGACGGCAACTATCCCGATATCCTGTCTGATGCTTTCGCGGCCGACAGGCGTATGCTTTTCAAGAAAGACGCATTCGCCTCAGGAATAGCGATCCTGTTCTCCCTGATGCTGATTCTATGGTCGGCGCGGGCCAGGTCCGCATTTGCAGCCAAGGGAAGGAAAGTCATCACGGTATGCGCTATAAGCATGTTTGTCCTGACGAACATGTTTGTGATTGGCAAGAGATATCTCAATGCCGACGACTTTGTGACACCCAAGAACTTCAACAGCCAGTTTGCAGCCCGGCCGGTGGATAAGCTCATCCTTGAGGATACAGACCCGAGCTATCGTGTCATGGACTTGACTGTCAACGTGTTCAATGATTCGCATCCTTCATATTGGCACAAGAACATAGGCGGATACTCTCCCGCAAAACTGCAGCGATATCAGGACCTTATCGACCATTACATTATGCCGGAGTACAACGCCATCCTCGCCAGTCTCAGAGGGGCCAAGACTGTCGGCGAGGTTGAAAATGCCCTCCCCGATACTCCTGTCCTTAACGCGCTCAACTGCCGTTATCTTATCATTGGAGAAGATAATGCTCCGGTTCGCAATCGCAGGGCACTTGGAAATGCCTGGTTTGTGGAACAGGTTGTTCCGGCATCCACACCAGACGAGGAAATAGCCCTTATCGGTGATACAAACCTGTCCCATGCCGCCGTTATCGGGGACGATTTCGCGACAGACCGCACGTTCGCTGAGGACGTGGTCGAATTCGGCGTGGATTCTACAGACAACATTGTCCTTACATATTATTCACCCAATGAACTCAGATACCATTACGACGCCAAAGATGACAAGGTCGCTGTATTCAGCGAAGTCTACTATCCTGAGGGATGGAATGCCACGCTTGACGGCAATACTAAGCTAAGCCTGTTCCGTGCCGACTGGATTCTTCGTGCTGCAGTGCTTCCCGCTGGTTCGCATGACATCGTAATGCGCTTCGAACCTGCCTCGTATAAGACCGGAGAACGCGTATCCCGGGCCTCTTCCATCGTTCTGATCATACTTCTGCTACTATCATTAGGAGGAATAGTCGGAACGGGCCGCATATAGAAGGTGCTTTATAGGCCATGCAGAAGTGCGTGGCTTTTAATTTATACTTTTTTGTATTTATACTTGTTGGTATAGAACTTTTTGGTATATTTGTAAAAAGGTATAAAAAATGGAGAAAAATACAGATATTCCGTTCAAATGCGGAACTCCCGTTGACGGGGAATATTTCACTGCCAGGGAAGAGGAATGTTCCCGGGCTGTGGATAACCTTCGGGGGCATGTCCATACGGTCATTACCGGGTGTAAGGGCAGTGGAAAAAGTTCCCTGATGCTACGCGTTCAAAGACTCCTGAGAGAAGGCGGAAGTCCATTCGACGCTATCGTGTATGTGGACCTGTCTTCTGTAAAGACGGTAGACGATGCTTTGTCTGTATTTGTCGAATCTCTGTTGTCCCAGATATCCCGTGACAAGGCAGAGCGCGACAGATTCCGTCTCGCTTTTTTGCAGGATGAAAAGGGGACCCTCTCAATTCTTGATCTTGCCCAGAAAATTGCACTTGACAGAATGTGCCACGTCGTGGTCATGATTGATGATTTCCAGAATCTGTCAGGCCTTCTCGGCAAGGAAAGCATCGAGGGCCTCATGCGGCTGTGGGAGAGTCACAGCCGTGTGGTTTATTGCCTGTCCTCAGTATTGTCGGCGCCGATTCCCGTCGGATTTGCAGACGAAGTCCGTCTTCATGATATAGATGCGTACGAGTGGTCCCGCTATTTAGTGAGGCGTTTCTCCATGACCGGCAAGATCATCTCGGAATCATCATGCACAACCCTTACGCGCCTTGTAAACAGGCGTCCGGCCTATGTACAGGCTCTTGCACGTCAGGCATGGCTCAGGACTACACGTGAGTGCACCGGAGGCATAATAATGGCTGCTTTTGAAGATTTGGTCTCTGCGCAGGATCTCATATTCTCTTTCTTATACGAGTCTCTTACCGACAAGCAAGTGAACTTCCTCCGTGCAGTGCGCGATGGCGTCACCAGCTTTTATTCATCTGCGACATTCAACCGTTATGATCTCGGAACCATCGGAAACGTGAAGAAACTCAAGGAGTCCCTTGAGAAAAAGGGAATCCTGAAAACCGACGGACGCACCGTCAGTTTTCAGGATCCTCTGTTCAGATACTGGTTCAGCAACATCTAATACTTCGGAGTGGTGTGCTCGTTGACGAGGTAAGCGATGCTGATGTAGGGAATGCCGGAATTGGTAGCAAGACCGATTTCGCATGTGCGGCTGTTGGAGTAGCCGGTCTCGATGTGTCGGGCTTCGATCTGGGGGCGGAGTTTACGGAGGGCGTAGGCGTTGATTTCCGGATTGGTCATGCCTTTGTCGCCGGCAAAGCCGCAGCAACCGACTTCTTCGGGGATAAAGACGTTGTCGGAGCAGAGTCTGGCAAGTTCTATAATGATATTGTCCTTGTGCATTTTTCGCATGGAACAGGTCAGATGAAGTGCCACGGGGGTATTGGAGGAGTGGAAATCAAGACGGTCGCGCAGGTATTTCCATATAAACTCAGCAGGCTCGTATAACTCCATTGAAGTGATTTTCTCCTTCATGCGGTGCAGGCAGGGACTCTGGTCGCACAGGACAGGGTATTTGCCGTGCTCTGAGGCTTCCCAGAGGGCATTCTCCAGCTCGGCGGTCTTGCGGTCCGCGATGTCGGGAAGGCCTTTGCTTTCCCAGATTGTGCCGCAGCACATGCGTTCCATACCTTCGGGGAAGATGATGTCATAGCCGGCTTTATGCAGCAGTGACGCCATTTCTTCAGCGAGCGGTTTCCTGCCGGCCGGGTGTTCTTTTGGCAGTCCCATCATTTGGTTGAGGCATGAGGGGAAATAGACGACTTTGAGAGGTGCCCCCGTTGATTTATCAAGGCCGTCGGGGATGTTGTATGCTTCTGGCATTGACGGGACCCAGAGAGGCACGCCGAGTGCTGTGTGGAGACCTTTGCAGAGCGATGACATCGCTTTGGTGCCGAGGACGGCTTGTCCGAGGGATGCTGTGCGTAGAACGCTTCTGACGGTGGACTTCATGCCTTCGAAGTGATTGGCTGCGAAGTCGCCGGCTTTGTAGCCGATGGAGCTTTTTGGGGTGCGTGAGGCGCGTATTTCGTGGGTCAGGTCTCCGACGTTGATGCCCATGGGGCAGGATGTGGAGCAGAGTCCGTCGCCGGCGCAGGAACGGTTGCCGAGGTAGAGGTATTGCTTTTTCAGTTCTGCGAGGAGTGCTGGATTGCTGCCTGTCTGGGCGAGATGCGTCATTTCGCGGTTCGCTACGATGCGGGTGCGTGATGAGAGGGTCTCTCCGCAGGTGAGGCAGTTGACTTCGCAGAAGCCGCATTCGATGCATTTGTTGATGCGCTCGAAGGAAGTGTCGAGGACCGGAAGGGCTTTGAGGTCCTTGATGTAGCAGTCGGGATCGTCGTTGAAAATGACTCCGGGGTTCAGGATACCTGCGGGGTCGAAGAGAGCTTTGATGCGGCACATGAGGTCGTAGGCCTTGTCGCCCCATTCAAGGCGGACAAAAGGAGCCATGTTGCGGCCGGTGCCGTGTTCGGCTTTGAGGGATCCGTCGTAGCGATTGACAACCATCTCGACGACATCGAGGATCATGGCCTTGTAGCGGGCGATGTCTTCGGCGGTGTTGAATGATTGGTTGATAATGAAGTGGAAGTTGCCTTCGAGTGCGTGACCATAGATGCAGGAATCTTTGTAGCCGTGACGGTCGAGGAGAGCGGAGAGGTCTGCCGTGGCCTGGGGAAGGTCTTCAATGTGGAAAGCAACGTCTTCAATGAGGCAGGTGGTGCCTTCTTCGCGCAGACCGCCGACGGCAGGGAAGATGCCTGAGCGGATTTTCCAGTACTCGGCACAAATGGCCTGGTCTGTCTGGAACAGGACCGGGGTAACGGTCTCGAAGGAGGCGAGGGTGGCCGTGGCTGCGTTGATGTTGGCCTGAAGGGTTTCTTCTGTGTCGCCGGTGACTTCTGTGAGGACGGCGGTGAGGTCGCATTTGTCCAGCTGGGCGCGTATTTCCTCGGGCAGACTGTCGGTCATGGCTGTGAGGGAGCGGCGGTCGAAGAGTTCGGCGGCGTTGATGTCGGCGCTGCGCATGGCGACTACGGCTGAGGCGGCCGTGGTGATGTCACGGAAGTAAATCATTGCACTGGCCTTGTATTCCGGGATGGGGAAGGTCTGCATGGTGACTTCGCTCAGGAACCCGAGGGTGCCTTCCGAGCCGACCATGAGGTGGGCGATGATGTCAAAGGGGTCGTCGTAGGCGACAAAGGGGAGGATGTTGAGGCCGGTGACGTTTTTGATGGAGTATTTGTAGGATATGCGGTCCGAGAGTCCCTTGTCGGCGCGAACTTCGTCGCGGAGGGCCTCTATGTTTCGAATGAAGTCTCCATGGGTGGCTTTGAAGGCGGCACGGCTCTCTTCTGAGCCCGTGTCAAGGACAGTGCCGTCAGCGAGGATGATGCGTGCAGAGATGAGGGTCTTGTCGCTGTTGGCATGGGTGCCGCAGGACATGCCTGAGGCGTTGTTCATCACTATGCCGCCGACCATGCAACTGCCGATTGAAGCGGGGTCAGGGCCGAAACGACGGTTGAAGGGCTTGAGTATCGCATTTACGCGAGCTCCGACGATGCCGGGCTGGAGGGTTATGCTGGCGTGATCATCACTGACACGGTATCGCTCCCAGTGCTTGCCTGCAACGATTAGAATGGAGTCGCTGATGGCCTGGCCGGAGAGGCTGGTGCCGGCCGCCCGGAATGTGACGGGCAGGCCGTGACGTGAGGCGAGAGCAAGCAGGCTTGAGACTTCGTTTTCGTTGTCTGAGCGGATAACGATTTGTGGCGTAAGACGATAGAAACCGGCGTCCGTACCCCAGCACAGGGTACGCAGGGCGTCGGTGTAGATTCGGTCCTTAGGGACCATTCCATAGGCTTCTTTGAGAAAGCTGGTGTAGTTTTCCTTCATTGTTGTCGTTTGGTATTTTGTAAAAGAAAGCCGCCCGGTTTGAGGGCGACTTTCCGTGTATATGGGAAGAATAGTTATTCTTCTTCCTTTTCCTGAGCGGCGTACTCGGCCAGTAGCTTGGTCTGTACGTCTCCGGGTACGGGCTGGTATTCGGCGAACTTCATGGTGAAGGTCGCGGCACCGCCTGTAAGTGAACTCAATACAGTGGAATATCTGTAGAGCTCCGCGAGTGGTACCTTGGCGTGGAGCACTGTGAAGTTGTTCTCCATGTCCTGGTTGATAATCATGCCTCGGCGTCCGTTGAGGTCTGACATACAAGGGCCCACAAATTCGGCGGGAGTGATGATGTCCACGTCGTAGATGGGCTCCATGATCTTCGGGCCAGCGTCGCGGAAGGCCTGCTTGAATGCGTTGCGGGCAGCCAGGATGAACGCGATTTCCTTGGAGTCAACGGGATGCATCTTTCCGTCATAAACGTACACGCGGATATCGCGGGCATAGGAACCGGTAAGGGGACCTTCTGTCATCTTGTCGTTGATACCTTTGAGGATAGCGGGCATGAAGCCTTCGTCGATGGCGCCGCCGACCACGCAGTTGAAGAACTCAAGCTTACCGCCCCATTCGAGGTCAAAGCTCTGCTGGTTCTTTATCTTGAGCTCGGTGTCCTTGCCGTCAATCTTGAATTTGTTGGTGGCAGGCTGACCCTCGATGTAAGGGCATACGAGCATGTGCACTTCTCCGAATTGGCCTGCGCCGCCGGACTGTTTCTTGTGACGGTACTGGGCTGTGGCTATCTTGGTAATGGTCTCGCGGTAAGGGATTCTGGGAGCATAGAGCTCAACCTGGAGCTTGAACTCATTGTTGAGTCTCCATTTGACGAGATTGATGTGCTGCTCGCCCTGGCCGCTGAGGATGGTCTGGCGTAGCTCCTTGGAGTATTCCACAATGACGGTGGGGTCCTGAGCCGCGATTTTATTTAGAGCGTCGCCGAGTTTGGCTTCGTCGTTTTTGTCGAGAGGTTTGACTGCGCAGCGGTATTTGGGTTCGGGGAAGACGATGTGTGCAATGGCGTCTACTCCGGGTTCTGCGAGGGTGACGTCGGTCTTGCCTGATTTGAGCTTCATGACGCAGCCGAGGTCGCCGGCATTGATTTCCGTGACTTTTTCTTTCTTCGCTCCTGCGACGGCATAGAGGGCTGAGAGACGTTCGGTGGTGCCATTTTCGGGGTTGACAAGGTCGACACCTTCTTTGAGAACGCCGCTCATTACTTTGAAGTAGGAGACCTCGCCGAGGTGCTGCTCAACGGCGGTCTTGTAGATAAAGATGCTGCAAGGAGCATCCATTTTGCATTCCACCTCTCCGCCGTCAATTGTAGCGGCCTTCTGGCCTTCAGGTGAGCTGGCGGTATTGATGGTGAATTCCATGAGTCTCTTGACTCCGATATCTTTCTTTGCGGAGAGGCAGAAAATAGGCAGGACTTCTCCGCTGCGGATGCCTATACCGAGGCCTTTGCGGATCTCATCCTCCGTGAGCTCACCCTTGTCGAAGAATGTCTCCATGAGGGTGTCGTCAAATTCCGCTGCCTTTTCGATAAGCTCCTGGCGACGCTGCTCGGCCTCATCCATCAGTTCTGCTGGGATGGCGAGGTCTTCGCGGGTGCCGTTGTCATCCTTGAAATGGTAATATTTCATCTTGAGTACGTCCACGAAGCCGTCGAAGCCGGGACCCGGATTGACCGGGAACTGGACGAGGATAGGCTTGTGTCCGAATGCTTCCTTGAGGGTCTCGAGAGTGCCTTCCCAGTTGGCCTTTTCGCTGTCGAGCTGGTTGATGGCTCCGATAAGCGGCAGGTGATAGTGTGCGGCGTGGCGTGCGAATATTTCTGTACCGACTTCCACTCCCTGCTGGGCGTTGATGACGAGGATTCCGGTCTCGCATACCTTGAAAGCCTCAACGGCGCCACCCACGAAATCATCTGAACCGGGAGCGTCGATGATGTTGAACTTGTTCTCAAGGAATTCGGCGTAGAGCGGAGTGGCGAACACGGATTTCTGGTTCGACTGCTCGAACTCGGTGTTATCCGATACGGTGTTCTTGTCCTCGACGGTGCCTCTGCGGTCGATCACCTTGCCCTCATAGAGCATGGCTTCAGATAACGTGGTCTTGCCGGACTTTGCGCTGCCGACCAGTACCACGTTACGGATTTTTTTGGTAGGATACGATTTCATTTTATTAAGTTATTAATTATGGCCTGTCAAAAAATGTGTGTATAATGACTGCCCGGACGGGCAATCTTCGCAAATCTAATTAAAAATATTCCGAAATACAATAGAGGTCATAAACTAATACCGTACTTTTCCGCGAGCCTCCGGTGATACTGCTTACGGTACTCACGGATGATTTCGTCACCGGTGTACCCAAGCGACTCCTCGAGAGCACGGTCAATTGCGCCGGGGTCGGCACCGATGAGGTCGCAAATCCGATGAAACCCGCAAGACGGGTCAATGTAAAGGTGCTCCTGATCGACAAGGAGCCCGAAGGTCTCAAGCAGTGATTGGATGTCTTTCATGGCATGACGAGTTTTGTGCAAATCTGCCGACACTTGTCCGAATTTACAATACATTTGCCCGGTAAAACTTACCTACGTATCTGAAATTTTATACAATTCTTTTCTTTTTTGCCTGTTATTTATATATTTTGTATCGAAAATCAACACAAATGTAGTGTTAATCCGGTCCGGAAGCGTCGTGCGAATGCGGTAATTTTGCACAGGCTGCATGCATAAGTGCAGCCCGGCACGATATGGACAACGAGACGATCAAGTCAGGCATTATCAAAATCCGTACGGGTCTGGGATATTCCCAGCAGCGTATGGCGGAGGAGCTTGGCATGTCCAGAAGTACGTATGTCAATATCGAGAAGGGACAGACACAGTTCGTGAATGAGAACCTTTCCCGCATCGCCGAACTCGGAGACATTTCCACCGAAGAACTTGTGCTTGGCTACAAACCTGTCTCGCAGGAAGAACTCTCCTCCCTGAAACAGGAAAATGAGCGTTATGCAAGTGGCCGGGAAAGCATCGTACGCGGCTATCAGGAGGAGATAAGCTCTCTCAAAGAAAGGGTATCGGATCTCGAAGCACTCGTCCGTTCGCTTCAGGATACAGTTGCTGCTCAGAAAGAAATGATGGCAATGTACAAGAAAATGCGTAACTTTGAGGCATGAAGCCCAAAGCTAACGATTTACTTCAATACATGCAGAAGGGAAGATTGGAAGCGGGATGCGACGAGGCGGGGCGTGGCCCCCTCGCCGGTCCGGTGTATGCCGCCGCCGTAATACTCCCGCCGGATTTTCACCATCCCCTGCTCAATGACTCCAAGAAAATGACACAGCGTCAGCGTGAGGAGCTCCGCCCCATCATAGAGGCGGAAGCGGTGTCGTATGCCGTGGAGTCCCTCTCTCCTGAAGAAATCGACTCACTCAATATACTCTGGGCATCCGTCACCGGCATGCAGAGAGCTGTCTTGAGATTAAGTCCTGCTCCGGATTTTATCCTTGTTGACGGCAACAGGTTCCGTCCCTTTGACAAATATTCGGGAGACGACTACCAGACCGTCATTCACGGTGATGCGACATACGCTTCCATAGCTGCTGCCTCTGTCCTCGCGAAAACATATCGCGATGAATTCATGCGTAAAATTGCATCCGAATACCCCGAATATGGCTGGGACAGTAACATGGGCTATCCTACACCCTCCCATATCGATGCCATCAAACGCTTTGGCTACACGCCATGGCATCGCAAGTCATTTCACCCCAAAGAACTGGAACCGACTCTATTTTAGACCAATTATATACTTATGAAACGCATACTTACCATCACGGCGGCGGTCCTCTTCACTCTCGGACTCCGCGCAGACGAGGGCATGTGGCTCCTTCCCCTGCTCGAACAGATGAACGGCTCCGCCATGGGCAAAGCCGGACTCAGGCTCAGCCCGGAAGAGATCTACAGCATCAACAACACATCGCTCAAAGACGCCATCGTCCATTTCGGCGGCGGCTGCACCGGCGAAGTCATCTCCGATCAGGGTCTCCTTGTCACCAACCACCACTGTGGCTACAGCAGCATCCAGAGGCTCAGTACTCCTGAGCATAATTACCTCATGGACGGCTACTGGGCCCTCAGCCTGTCCGATGAGATCCCCGCCCCGGGTCTCACGGTCACCTTCATGGAATACATGGCTGACGTGACCGACCGCATCAAAGAGGCTGAAGCCAAGGCCGCAATACGATACAAACGCTCGCCGGAAAGAGCAAAAAAGGCCGTCGACAAAGCCCGCAAAGCTATCATCACAGAGTTTACCAAGCTCTATCCCGGTTGCGACGTCAACATCTATCCCTTCTTCAATGAAAACGTCTACTACCTCATAGTCAACAAGGTATACCGCGATATCCGCTTTGTTGGTGCTCCTCCGGCATCTCTCGGCAAATTCGGAGGAGAGACCGACAACTGGATGTGGCCCCGTCACACCTGCGACTTCTCGATGTTCCGCATCTACGCCGGAGCCGACAATGAGCCCGCCGATTACTCTCCCGCCAACGTTCCCCTCAGTCCCAGGCGCCACCTTCGCATATCCACGGCGGGCGTCCGTCAGAACGACTTCTCCATGATCATGGGCTACCCCGGCCGCACAGTACGCTTCCAGACTGCCGCCCAGCTCAAGCAGATGATACGCAACAACCGCATCACCATCGATGCCCGCACCGTCCGCCAGAACATCATGTGGGACGAGATGTGCGCTGACCCCACGGTAAAGCTCCAATATGCCAACAAGTACGCCTCTTCATCCAACGCCTGGAAGAAATACCAGGGCATGGAGCTGGCTTTCTCCAAACTCGGCATCATCTCCCGCGAAATCGCCAAGGAGCGTAAGTTCACCGAATGGGTATCGGAAACCCCGGAGCGCACGGAAGCCTATGGCAATGCCCTTGCTGACATCGAAGCGGCAGTAGAAGCCTCTGCTGCGCCGTCCGAGGCCAACCAGCTCTACCGCGAAACATTGCGCAACATCGAAATCGTAGGCCTTGCCAACAGGTATGCGATACTTTCAAAAGGCTCTGTCCCGGATTCGGCTGCCCTTGCGGAACTCTACAAAGACTACTATGCTCCGCTTGACCGCCGTGTCACTGCCGCCCTTCTAAAGCACTATCGCAAACGTGCCGACCAATCAGCCTACCCCGGCTCATTCGGTGACGGATATGAAGACTTTGCCACACTTGACATCGACGCGTATGTCGACAGCCTCTTCGAGCGCAGCGTCTTCACTTCTCCAGAGCGTCTTGCAGCTGCCTCCAAGGCTGAAATCCGGCGCGACCCGGTACAGGACCTTTCTCTTTCGCTGGAAGAACTTTCCTCCCGGCTCATAAAGGCTGTGCCTGCCCGTACAGACCTTGATAAAGCCTCCAAGGTCTTCACTGCCGGTCTTCTCGAATGGGAAGCGGGCAAACCTTCCTATCCCGATGCCAACAGCACCATGCGCCTGACCTACGGCAACGTCCTTCCTTACTCTCCTGCCGATGGTATCCTCTACCGTCACTACACCACTCTTAACGGCGTAATGCAGAAGGAAGACCCAAATAATCCCGAATTCATTGTGCCTGCACCACTTAAAGACCTCTACAAGGCGCGAGACTTCGGTCGCTGGGCAGACCCCTCCGACGGGATGCTCCACACATGCTTCCTTACCAACAATGACATCACCGGCGGCAATTCCGGCTCACCCGTCCTCAACGCTGACGGAGCCCTCATCGGTCTTGCCTTTGACGGCAACTGGGAATCCATGAGCTCGGACGTCATGTTTGAGCCGGATCTCCAGCGCTGCATCTGCATGGACATCCGCTACGTACTGTTCATTGTCGATAAATTCGGCGGTGCGCAGAATATCATAGATGAATTAGATATAATATAAATGCAAATCAACGAAATACGCACCTGGCTCCAGGATGTCACCCATCCGGCCAGGGAAGAAAAAAACATCGTTGACCTCGGTCTCGTCGACAGAATATCCGTCGACGGGACCGCAGTCACGGTAATACTTGCTTTCCCCAAGCGCCCGGACCCTCTCAAGGACTATCTTATCGGTGCCACCAAAGCAGCAATCATCCGTCATGCGCCCGATGCCGCCGTCGAGGTCAAAACAATAGTAAAGAATCCTGCCCCCAAACAGACGGGACTTAATCTCACTCTTGACCAGGTGGGCAACGTCCGCCACATCATCGGTGTTGCCTCCGGCAAGGGCGGAGTGGGTAAATCCACAGTCGCTGTCAATCTCGCCATCGCCCTGGCTCGACTTGGCTATCGTGTGGGGCTCGCTGACGCCGACGTCTACGGACCATCTGTCCCCATTATGACAGGTACCGAGGGCATGATGCCCCTTTCCGAGAAAGAGGGCGACCTTGACCTTATCATCCCCATAGAGAAATACGGCGTGAAGTGGATGTCCATCGGATACTTTTCACAGCCCGGGCAGGCGCTCATCTGGCGCGGCCCCATGGCGTGCAACGCTCTCAAGCAGATGATTCTGCAAGTCCGCTGGGGCGTTCTCGACTTCCTTCTCATCGACATGCCTCCGGGAACGGGTGATATCCATATCAGTCTCGTCGGCGACATCCCCATGGAGGGTGCCGTCATCGTGACTACACCCCAGGCCGTGGCGCTCGCCGATGTGGAAAAAGGGGTGGATATGTTCCGCAATGAGAAAGTGAACCGCAGGATCTTCGGCCTTGTCGAAAATATGTCATGGTTTACCCCGGCGGAACTCCCGGACAACCGATACTACATCTTCGGACGCAACGGCGGACGCGACATGGCTGATCGCTGCGGCGTACCTCTCCTGGGTCAGATACCTCTTGTGCAGAGTATCCGTGAGGATGGCGACCAGGGCACACCTGCCGCGCTTTCATCCCGCCCGGACGGCCTTGCCTTCGTGGAACTTGCCGGCAAACTTGCCGACGCTGTAAACAAAGAATAGCTTAAACATTAATTATAATGAAAAAAATACTGATCCTGTCTTTTGCTGCTATCCTTCTGACATCATGCGGCGGTCACTTTATCAGTGACTCGTCCTATCGCGAGAAGGTAATGGATGACCTGTCGGTACGACGTACACAGTTCGCGCAGCCGTACTTCTCCTTTGCCGATAACGGCAAAATCGGAAACGAGAAAATCTCTTCCCGCGAAAAAGAGGCGTTGAGTTTCCTCTATGCCTACATGCCGGCGGCCGACATTACCGACTATCCTGTGGAATTCTACCTGGAAAACGTCAGGATGTCATTCCTTGCGGCCAGTGAGATGTCATGGGGCAAGGATGTCCCCGAACTCCTGTTCCGTCATTTTGTCCTCCCTCTCAGAGCCAACAATGAAGATCTTGACGACTCCCGCAAGGTTTTCTATGAAGAACTTAAGCCCCGTGTCCAGGGCCTGTCCATGAAAGATGCCATTCTGGAAATCAACCACTGGTGTCACGAAAAGGTCACATATCAGCCCTCGGATGCCCGTACCAGCTCGCCTCTCGCTTCTGTCAAGACTGCTGCGGGGCGCTGCGGCGAGGAGTCTACGTTCACCGTGGCTGCTCTCAGGGCCGTAGGCATTCCTGCGAGACAAGTCTATACTCCCAGATGGGCCCACACCGACGATAATCACGCCTGGGTGGAAGCCTGGGCGGACGGGCAGTGGTGGTTCATCGGAGCATGCGAGCCCGAGCCTGTCCTGAATCTCGGCTGGTTCAATGCCCCCGCATCACGTGCCATGCTGATGCACACCAAGGCTTTTGGCAAATACGAAGGCCCTGAAGAGGTGGTTCTCCGCAGCCCCCACTATACTGAAATCAATCTCATCTCCAACTATGCCCAGACGGCGGAAGCCGATATCATCGTCAAGGATACGGAGGGCAATCCTGTAGACTCTGCCCGTGTAGACTTCCGAATCTACAACTACTCTGAATTCTATCCTGCCGTAGCCAAATACACTGACGCGGAGGGGCGTACATCCCTCTCCGCCGGCCTCGGTGACATGCTGGCATGGGCATCGAAGGACGGGCGCTTCGGCTTTTCCGTCATCAGTTTCGGAAAGGACGAGGAGGTCACCATCATACTTGACAAAGACTCCGAGTCCGACAATATCAGCCTCCCTATATATATAGTACCCCCGCCGGAGAATGTAGCCCTTCCTGATGTCACTCCCGAGATGCGCGCTGAAAACGATGCACGTTTCGCTTACGAAGACTCCCTCAGGAATGCCTACACGGCAACATTCTTCACACGAGACTCCGCCATTGCCTTCGTTGCTGAGAAAGGTCTCCCTTCAGAGGCGGCCCGCTGTCTTGTGGAGTCCTGTGGCAACCATGATGTCATCAGCGACTTTCTTCTCAGTGTCGACGACAAGGAGCGTGCCCTCGACTTGCTGAATACTCTCAGTCGCAAAGATCTTCGCGATATCACTCCGGACATTCTATGGGATAGCTACATACAGACGTCTTCCATCCTTGCGCCCCGCGTGGAAAACGAGTTCCTTTCTCCCTATAAGACATGGTTCAGGGAGAACGTGCCCGCGGAACTGCAAACATCATTCACCCCCTCTTCCGACACTCCGGAAGCCGTCGACACTGCTGTGGACAACATTACCTCCTGGCTCAAAGACAACGTCACCGTTGACACAAATCCCCTCTCATGGCGCATCCCGATGTCTCCCAAAGGAGTATGGCAGGGTCGCTACACTGATGAGCGCTCCCGCAATATAGCGTTTGTCGCTCTTGCCCGCACCTTCGGTATCGACGCCCGCAAAGATGTTGTCACCGGTAAAATCCAATACCGTCCCAATGAAGACGCGGACTGGAAGGACGTCACCTTCGGTGCCGGAGTTTCATCAGTCTCCACACCTTCAGGTACACTGCTTCTTACCTATACCCCCACCGCCAATATCGACAACCCTGGCTACTATTCCCATTTCACCATCAGCCGCATCAGCGGAGGCCGTACCTCCCTGCTCGGCTTTGATGAAGGAGAGGTCGATATGGGCGGCGGCATGAACTTCAATGCCTTCCGCAAAGGCGTGCGTCTTGATGAGGGACAATACATACTCGCCAGCGGTTCCCGTCTTGCCGATGGCTCCGTGCCCGTGAGCATGAAGATTTTCCAGATCCGCAGGGATACCGCCACCAAAGTTCCCATCACTATCGGAACCATCGATAATGCTGTATCAATCATCGGCTCTTTCGATGCTGAAAGCAAATATATGCCTTTCGGGGGCGCAGAGCGCAAGAGTGTCCTCAGTCAGACCGGTCGCGGATACTACACCCTGGCAGTACTGGGAGTTGGCGCGGAACCTACCAATCATGTTCTACGCGACCTTTCGGCAGCTAAAGCAGAACTTGAGGTATGGGGCCGTCCTATTGTCCTTCTTACTACCTCTGTATCTGATATGGAGCGTCTTCAGGAAGATATCAAAGCCGGAAAATACGGCACCCTGCCCTCTACAGTGATATTCGGAGTAGATACAGACGGCTCTATTCTTGGCAGCATCGCTTCTGAAATGAAGCTCCGTGAGCAGAGCCTTCCCCATGTCATTGTGGCTGATACTTTCAATCATGTTGTATTCGCCTCCCAGGGCTATACAATCGGTATCGGAGCTACCATTGCAAACCTTAGTTCAAAACTTAAATGAAACGAATGATTACCGCCCTCATTGCCGCGCTTGCGGCGATGAGCGGCCTTTATGCGCAAAGCGACAACAGCTTTGTACACGAGTCGAGCGCAGACGGATATGAATGGCCTGAACAGCCGGCGGTCCTGGAGAATCTTGACCGCTGGCAGGACCGGAAATTCGGCGTCCTGATACACTGGGGCCTCTATAGCATCCCTGGCATAGTAGAGTCCTGGAGCATCTGCAATGAGGACTGGATAACACGCCCGGAAGGTTCCACGTATGAGGGATATAAGCAGTGGTACTGGGGGCTTGCCGACCAGTTCAATCCCACTGAATTCAATCCCGACCAGTGGTCTTCCGTCATGAAGGATGCCGGCATGAAATATATGATATTCACGACCAAACACCATGACGGCTATTGCCTTTTCGACAGTAAGTACACGGATTTCAAGATTACATCCGGCCCTTTCAAGGACAATCCCAAGGCGAATGCCGCCTATTATGTGTTTGATTCCTTCAGGAATAAAGGATTCATGACAGGGTGCTATTTCTCCAAGCCGGACTGGCACTGCGAGTGGTTCTGGAATCCGTACTACGCCACCCCCAACCGAAGGCCCAATTACAAGATTGAACAGCATCCCGACTGGTGGCAGAATTATGTCGGGTACACTGAAAATCAGCTTAATGAGCTGATGTCTGAATACGGCACTTTCGATATTCTCTGGCTTGACGGCGGCTGGGTATCCGGCGAGGCCGTAAATCTTGACTCGGTCCTCGAAAAGGCACGCTCGCGCTATCCCGGACTTATTGCCGTGGATCGTGTGATGAAAGGCAAGAATGAAAACTACCAGACTCCGGAGCGTGGCATCCCTGATACACAGGTGCTTCATCCATGGGAGAGTTGCATCCCTCTCAGTAACGACTGGGGATGGGTGCCTGACGCTCCTTACAAGAGTTGGCAGAAGGTCATCGCCACTCTGTCCGAGATTGTGGCTAAAGGCGGATGTTTTGTGCTGGGAGTGGGCCCTACAGCATCCGGAGTTATAGAAGAGCGCGAGGTGGATATCCTGAATCAGATAGGAAAATGGCTTTCTGTAAATGGAGAGGCAATTTATAACACTCGCCCCACTGCTGAATACGTCTCCGGCTCAGACAACGGCAAAGTGTGGTTCACCGCATCCAAAGACGCGTCTGTCAAGTATGCGGTCTACGTACCATCAGGAATCCCGGAATATGCCCCCACGGAGGCGGAGTGGGCTGACGCAAAAGCAAAGGGTGTGAATATAGCCTATTCGCGCCATGCCGGGCGTCAGACCATTACCTGGCAGGGGAATGTTCCGAAAAGCGGCGTCACGCTGCTTTCTGGCGGACGCCGCCTTAAATACACGGTTTCTGCATCTGGCCTTGTAACCGTTACCTTGCCCGCAGGGCTCCCGGTCGATACCCCGGTCGCTTTGAAGATACGGTAAAATACCGGCAGCCGGCCATCAATTGTTTAAAGACCGAGGTCTTTGAAGGTGCGAGGTGCCGGAGTGGAGGGAAGGGGCTTGCGGGTCTTGAGCTGCTCCAAAGCGACCTCTATGGCCTTGTTGAGCTGCTGGTCAGTGCCGGCGGCTTCGAGGACGGGGTCGTTGTCTATGAGGATGTCAGGATCTACACCGTGGTTTTCAACAATCCAATTTCCTGTCTTGGCGTCGTAGTTGGTGAAGAAGGGGACGCGTACGTCGGTGCCGTCGATATAGGGCAGTGAGCCGGAGATGCCGACGATGCCGCCCCATGTACGAGTGCCGATGACTGTGCCGAGGTTGTTGGCTTTGAAACTCCAGGGGAAGAGGTCCCCGTCGGATGCAGAGTATTTATTTATAAGGAGTACCTTGGGACCGGTGTGAGTCCCGTCGGGAATAGTGCCGTTGAGGGTGCTGCCGCGGCGCATGGTCATGCGGTATACTTCACGCTTGAGGCGCTCTATGATCATGGGAGAAACGTTGCCGCCGCCATTGGCGCGGTCGTCAATGATCAGGGCTTCCTTGTCAAGCTGGGGGTAGTAGTAGCGGACGAATTCGTTGAGGCCTTCGCGCCCCATGTCGGGGATGTATATGTAGCCTACACGCCCTTTGGTGGCCTCCTCCACTTTCTTGATGTTGCCTTTTACCCATTCGAGGTGGTAGAGAGGGTATTCGTCGTCAATGGGACGGATGGTGACTTTGCGCCCTCCTTCTTTGGCTGCTGAGTTGATGGTCAGCTCTGTGAGGACATCAGCCTTGCCTATGAGGAGCTGGTAGATGTTTGATACGGTGTTGGTCGGTATTCCGTTGACGGCCGTAATGAAGGAGCCTGCCTCAACACCCAGTCCAGGCTCGGTGAGAGGAGAGCGGAGGGTTTTGGAGTAGGTCTCGCCCTGAAGTATGCGGTCAATACGGAAGTAACCTGATTTATCGCGGGATAGCTCGGCTCCGAGCAGACCCATCTTTACGCGCGGCGCTTCGGGCTTCTCGCCGGTGTTGACATAGGCGTGGCCGACTGCCAGTTCCGAGATCATTTCTCCGATGATGTAGTTGACGTCAAGCCTAGTGGATGCATAAGGGAGGAACGCTGCATACTTCTTTTTTATGGCATTCCAGTCCACACCGTGCATGTTTTCGAGGTAAAAACCGTCACGGTATGCACGCCAAACCTCATCGAAGAGTTGAGCCCATTCTGCGGAGAAGTCGATATCAGCATACAGGTCGGAGAGGTCGATATTTTCGCCGGGAGCTGCCTTGGAGCCGCCAAGTTTGGTGATACTCATGGAGTCACCTTTGCGTACTACGGCATAGTCGATGCCTGTGTCGATGCCGACGGGGGCGTCGCACCATGTGTCACTTTTGCCGGTGGAGAAATCGAAGATTTTGGTTTCGCGTCCGGCGCTGTAGATAAGCTTATTGCCATCGCACCAGCGTGGATAGGCGGAGCCTTGGATGTCCAGTTTGATGATGCGGTCGCCAATGCCTTCGGGATTGATTGCGGGGGCATCTCCTTCCTGTTTCTCAGCACCGATGATGAATGGAGAGGGGGTGTCAGGCGAGAGAACGGCCATGTATACGGCGCTCATTGAGCCGTAGGCTGCGTTCCATTCGGTACGGGAGTAGATGGGATTCAGGTCGCGGTCGGCGGTGAAGATGATGTAGCGGCTGTCGCTTGAGAAGATAGCGTTGCCGGAGTCGTACCAGTCGGTGGTGACGGGATATTCCTTGCCGGAAGCGACATTGTATAGATAGAGGACGCTCATCTGGTTTTTGGCCGGCCTTGTGTAGGTGAGCCATTTACTGTCAGGAGAGATGTTGACTGAGTAGAAAGGTGCTTCGGGGCACTGGAGCACGACTTTCTTCTTTCCGGTCGTCACATCTACGGCTATGCCGCGGTTTTTGCGGTCGCTGGTGATAATTGTCTTGCTGTCAGGAGTCCAGGAGAAACCGAGGATGTACGAGTCATTGCCTTTGGTGAGCTGGCGGGTGGACCCGTTCTCATTGTCATAGATGTAGATTTCACTCTCTCCGGTGCCGTCTCCGATGTAAGCGAGGTACTTGCCGTCAGGGCTCCAGATAGCATCGCGGTCGTTGGAACCTGGAGTGCGGGTAATATTGCGGGTAACACCTTTGCCTGCCGGGGCTATGAAGACTTCGCCGCGTGCCGTGATGGCCGCGGACTTGCCATCGGGAGAGGCGCTGTAGGCGTTGATATTGTCGCTGACATCACGGCGCTCACTGCGGCCGTAGATGTTGTCTGAGGTGAGTGTGATGGTGATTTTTGATGTTTTCTTGGTGGAGGGGTCGAATTTGTATATGTATCCGCCGTTTTCAAAGACAATGAGGCTGCCGTTGGAGGATGGGAATTTGATGTCGTATTCCTTGAAGTCAGTGACTTTGGTAGTGGCGCCTGTGACTGTATTGTAACAGAACAGATTCATGGTCATGTCACGGTCGGAAGCGAAGTATATTTCGTCTCCGATCCACATGGGGAAGATGTCCTGAGCGTCGTTTTCAGTGATGCGGGTGACTTTGGAGGCTTTTGCATCGTATATCCAGATGTCGTCGGCCATGCCGCCGCGGTAGTATTTCCAAGTGCGGAATTCGCGCATTACGCGGTTGTAGGCGAGCTTGGTGCCATCGGGAGAATAGCTGCAGAAACCGCCTTCGGGCAGAGGGAGTTTAGCGGGCATGCCGCCTTTGGGGCTGACTGTCCACAGGTTGCCGGCAAATCCGTCGCTGATGCGGTTGCGGTATATGATGTTGCCTCCATCGCGGGTCCATCCCATGACTATGTTGTTGGGCCCCATGCGGTCGCCGAGGTCGTCGCGGCCGTTGGTCGCAGTATATGTGATGCGGACAGGGACGCCTCCGTTGGAGGGGATGGTGTAGACTTCGCGGTTGCCGTCGTATTCACCGGTGAATGCTATTGTGCTGCCATCCGGCGAGAAGCGTGCGAACATTTCGTATCCGATGTGGGAAGTGAGCCTTTTGGCTTCGCCTCCACTGATGGGGGCGGTGTAGAGGTCGCCGCCGTAGGAGAAGACAACGTCGGTGCCGTTGGTGGCAGGGAAGCGCAGTAGACGCGTTTCATCATTGGCCGCAGTCAGCGTGAAGGATGCAGTCAACGCCAGGGAAAGGAATAAGTGTCTCATATTTATTATAGGAGTTGTTTGGTCAGGTCTATGAACTCTTCGACGGAGAGACGTTCGGGACGAAGGTCGAAGACGGGGGCGGCGAGAAATGCCGCCAGCACATCGTCGCTCCAGCCTTCGCGTTCCGCTTTGGCTCTGGCAAGTGGTTTCAGGGAATTGCGCAGTGTTTTGCGACGCTGCCCGAAGCTCGTCTTGACGACGGTTTTGAAGAGAGCCTCGTCGCAGCCGAGCTCTCTGCGATTGTTACGGGTGAGCCTGATGACGGCACTATGGACTTTGGGCGGCGGGGCGAAGGCTCCGGGGCCGACGGTGAAGAGGTATTC
Source organism: Bacteroidales bacterium (assembly GCA_017552475.1). Taxonomy (GTDB): domain Bacteria; phylum Bacteroidota; class Bacteroidia; order Bacteroidales; family UBA932; genus Cryptobacteroides. Next base: position 31,589 of record JAFZPY010000052.1, read on the forward strand.
GATGTCGTACCAGGCCTGAAGGAGGACGGAGAGGATACCGTAGGTCTTGGTGCCGGGCTTTTCGGCGATGCGTTCGGCGACTTCTTTCTGGATCATGCAGACGACCTCGGGGACGCTGTCACGGTAGTCAAGAATCTTGAAGAATATCTGCGATGAGATGTTGTAGGGAAAGTTGCCGATGACGGAAAAGTCTTTCTTGAAGAACTTTTCAAGGTGAAGCTTCAGGAAATCGGCCTGCAGGAGTCGTCCCTGCATGTCGGGAAAATGCGTCAGGAGGTAGTCGACGCTCTCCCCGTCGATTTCCACGAGCTTCAGAGCCAGGTCCTCTCTCTGAAGAAGGTATTGTGTCAGCACGCCCATGCCTGGGCCGACTTCGAGGACGTCGCCGCTTCCCATCAGGGAGTCGACGATGCGTTTTGCAATGCTTTGGTCAGTGAGGAAATGCTGCCCGAGTGCTTTTTTTGCCCGTACTTCCATCGTGTTTAAAAAATGCAGACAAATATAATGATATTTTCCGTGGAAATTGCTAATTTTGCACGCTTTGAAACAACTACAATAACAATAAATACCGCGATGTACAGAACTCACACATGCGGACAGCTCCGCATAGACAACGCAGGACAGACCGTGACACTTGCCGGCTGGGTGCAGAAATCCCGCAAACTCGGAGGTATGACCTTCATCGATCTCCGTGACCGCTACGGCATCACTCAGCTTGTGGTTGAGGCTGACGCTCCGGCCGAGCTCGTCGAGGCCGCCACCTCCCTCGGACGCGAATTCGTCATACAGGCCACCGGTACCGTCGTAGAACGTCAGAGTAAAAACCCCAAGATGCCGACAGGAGACATAGAGATACGTCTCTCATCTATCAATATACTCAACAAATCCGTCACTCCTCCATTTACTATCGAGGATGTCAGCGACGGAGGTGAAGATATCCGGGCGAAATTCCGCTATCTTGACCTTCGCCGCGGACCCCTGAAGGAGGCCCTCATGCTCCGTCACAAGATAGCACATGAGACGCGTAATTTCCTTGACGCCCAGGGCTTTATGGAGATAGAGACCCCTTATCTCATCAAGTCTACCCCTGAAGGAGCCCGTGACTTCGTCGTGCCATCACGCATGAATCCCGGACAATTCTATGCCCTGCCCCAGAGCCCGCAGACTTTCAAGCAGCTCCTCATGGTGGCCGGCTATGACAGATACTTCCAGATTGTACGCTGCTTCCGTGACGAAGACCTTCGCGCGGACCGTCAGCCGGAGTTCACGCAGATTGACTGCGAGATGTCGTTCGTGGAGCAGGAGGATGTGCTCGGCACATTCGAAGGCATGATGCGTACCCTGTTCAAAAACGTGCTCGGAGTGGACATCCCCTCACCCCTTCCCCGCATGAGCTGGTTCGACGCCATGGATAAATACGGCTCCGACAAGCCCGATGTCCGCTTTGGCATGACCATTCATGACATTACCTCCGTCGCCAAAGGCAAAGGCTTCTCTGTCCTTGACGGTGCGGCATACATCGGCTCAATCGCCGTTCCCGGCGCAGCTTCATACACCCGCAAGCAGATCGACGAGCTCACGGAGTGGGTTAAACGTCCCCAAGTAGGAGCCAAAGGTCTCATCTATGTGAGAGTCGGTGAAGACGGATCGCTCAAGTCATCCATCGACAAGTTCTATACTCCTGACGACCTCGCTGTCATCGTCAAAGCTGCCGAGGCCGCTCCCGGAGACCTCGTCCTAATCATGAGCGGAGACAATATGCGCAAGGTGCAGAATATGCTGGGCGTTCTCCGTCTTGAGATGGGCGGTCGTCTCGGACTCCGCGATCCCAAGGTGTTCGCGCCTCTTTGGATCGTTGATTTCCCTCTTCTCGAGTGGGACGATGAGACTCAGCGCTTCTACGCCATGCATCATCCTTTCACCTCGCCGAAGCCCGAGCACATGGACCTCTTCTATTCTGACAAGAAAGAAGACCTCGAGCGTGTGTGCGCCAATGCCTATGATTTCGTGCTCAACGGCACCGAACTCGGCGGCGGCTCCATCCGTATCCACGATGCGGAGGTACAGAAGCGTATGTTTGAAGTCCTCGGCATAGGCCCCGAAGAAGCTGAGAGCAAGTTTGGATTCATCATTCATGCTTTCCAGTACGGCGCCCCGCCGCACGGAGGTCTTGCATTCGGCTTTGACCGCGTATGCGCCCTGTTCGGCGGCTCGGACTCTATCCGTGACTATATCGCATTCCCTAAGAACAACCAGGGCCGCGATGTCATGATCGATTCCCCTTCCGAGATTGACCAGACCCAGCTCGACGAGCTCTGTATCAAAACAGACGTCAATTAAAAAAAGATACGTTTTCATTTAGTGTTTTCCCAGGGGGATCTGTATCTTCCCGGGAAATTTTGTTTTTATTTAATAATTGCTAACTTTGCTCGGAAATCAGAGCAAAATTATTGCTTGAAACCACAAACACTTACCTAGTAGACCAACCAACTAATTATAATCAGTCTATGAATCTATCAAAAAAAGCAAGAAGGATTTGTACAAGCAAATTCTTTGCAGCTTTGACGCTCGTGGCTGTCCTGACCTCAGGAAGAGCCTACGTGATGTCGGCTGCGGAAGCCTCGTATCCAGAGGCGTCTGTGCAACAGGAAACCAAAGTTTCCGGTGTCATCGTTGACACACAGGGACAGCCCGTCCCCGGTGCCAGTGTTATCCAGAAAGGAACCACCAACGGTATCATGTCCGCCGTTGACGGCTCATTCACGATTTTCGTACCTGGAGGAGCAACACTCCAGATATCCTGCATCGGGTACACTACCATCGATGTTAAATCTTCCCCCAGCATGAGAGTTGTCCTCTCTGAGGATAACGAATTCCTCGATGAGGTCGTGGTTGTAGGTTACGGCACCCAGAAGAAGGCCAACCTCACCGGCGCCGTCTCTACCGTAGACGTGGCCAAGACCCTCGAAGCCCGTCCTGTCGCCGATATCGGCAAAGCCCTCCAGGGCTCTGTTCCGGGCCTCACCGTCCTCAACTCCAGCGGTAGCATCGGCGGTTCTCCGACCATCACTATCCGCGGTCTCGGAACCCTCTCCAATGACGCTACGTCCAACCCTCTCATCATTGTTGATGGCGTGGCTATGGAAGACATCTCTTACCTCAATCCCAACGATATAGAAAACGTCTCAGTCCTCAAGGACGCAGCTTCTACCTCTATTTATGGTAGCCGCGCCGCTTTTGGTGTGATCCTCATCACCACCAAGTCCGCACACAAAATGGACAAAGTGACAGTATCCTATACCAGCAACTTCTCCTTCCGCACTCCTACCGTCCTGCCCGAATACCCCAGCGCATACGAGCAGATGAAGGCATTCAAGGAGGCAAAGGACCGCGTCGGCGCTACTCCTGAACTCTTCGGTATGGTCATCAATGACAACTATATCGAACAGGCCCGTCAATGGGGTGAGCGTCACGGCTGGCAGAAAGCCGGCTATCGTGAAGTTGTTCTCGGCGACGACCTGGTCATTGCCACCGAAAACACCTACCTCACCGATGCCAACGGCAACTACATCCTCGATTCCAAGGGCAACAAGCAGCTCCTCCAGTCCGCCGGTCAGGCCAACTACTACGCCGACTGGGATGTCGCAGGCATCTTCTACAAGAAATGGACTCCTGCCCAGACCCACAACTTCGCCCTCCAGGGCACCACAGGCCGTGTTTCCTACTATCTCTCCTTCGGATATGACAAGGAAGAGGGTACGGCCCGTTTTGCGCCCGAAGACCTGAAGAAATGGAATGTCATGGCCAACCTCACATCCGATGTCACCGACTGGCTCCAGCTCGGTGCCCGCATCAGCTATGACAAGAAGAACTTCTCACAGCCCTACAGCCTCGGTATCGGTCAGGGCTCACTCCAGTACATCTGGCGTTGGGGCTCCTTCTTCGGCCCTTACGGCACCCTCAACGGTGACGACTTCCGCACCATCGCATACCGCAAGCAGTCCGGCTATGATGTCAACAGGAGCAACTATTTCCGCGTGACCGGCTTCGGCAAGATCAAATTCATGGAAGGCCTCGTCCTCAACATGGACTATACCTATAATGTATATGATTCCGACCGTCGCTACAGCGAGAACAAGATCTATGGTATCAACAACTGGAGCTCCATCGCATCCATCAGCGGCGGCGTAGCCACCGTAACTCCCGGCTGGATCAAGACATACACCGCTGTGGGCAACAACAACTCCCGCAACACCTCCTATGCCTTCAACGCATACCTCGACTACACCAAGACTTTCGGCGAGGCTCACAACTTCCACGCCATGGCCGGTGCCAATGCCGAGGAGGGCGAGTTCTACCAGTCAATCGCATATCGCCAGGGTCTTCTCGACATGAACCTGCCTGAGTTCGGCCTTGCTACCGGTACAGAGAATACCTACAATCCTGACTCCTCCGGCTGGTATTGGCAGCCTCATCACACACATTGGGGCACTGCCGGCTTCTTCGCCCGCCTCAACTATGACTACAAGGGTATCTATCTCCTCGAACTCAACGGCCGCTATGACGGCTCTTCAAGGTTCCCTGAGAACCAGCACTGGGCATTCTTCCCCTCTGCATCCGCAGGTTACCGCTTCTCGGAAGAAGCATACTTCGAGCCCCTCAAGAACATCGTAAGCAACGGTAAGTTCCGTGCATCCTTCGGTGAAATCGGCAACGAGGCCATCGGCAGCAACATGTTCCTCTCCACCATCTCTCCCGTCGCTACGGGCAACGTCAACTGGGTCGGAGACTCCAACACCAACAAGGTCTCAATGTTCAACGCTCCTACCCTCGTTTCTGACGTGCTCTCATGGGAACGCATCCAGACCCTCGACTTCGGTCTCGACCTGGGCTTCCTCCAGGATGAGCTCACCGCATCATTTGACTGGTACCAGAGAAACACCCTCGATATGCTTGCTCCCGCAGCCTCCATGCCTGCAACCCTCGGTGCCGCCGCTCCTTACCAGAACAACGGTACCCTCCGTACCCGCGGCTGGGAACTTTCCCTCGACTGGCATCACCTCTTCGGCAAAGACCTTATGGTCTACGCCAATGCCTCCATCGGTGACTTCAAATCAGTCATCACCAAGTGGGACAACGACGCCAAGGTGCTCAACACCAAATATGCCGGTATGACCTACGGTGACATCTGGGGCTTCGAGTCAGACAGGCTTTTCACTCCGGAAGATTTCACAGGATTCAAGGAAAATGGTGAGCCCACCAGCTATGCAGCAGGCGTGCCCTCACAGGAAGCACTCGAAAACGGCGGCTTCCACTACGGTGTCGGTGACATGAAATACAAGGATCTTAACGGCGACGGCAAGATTGACGGCGGTGCAGGTACTGCTGATGACCACGGCGACCTCAAGGTCATCGGTAACATCATGCCTCGCTATCAGTACAGCTTCCGTCTTGGCGCCAGCTGGAAAGGCTTCGATGTCGACGCCTTCTTCCAGGGTGTCGGCAAGCGCGATGTATGGACCCAGTCATCAATGGTTTACCCTTGCGTCCGCAACGCCGACGCCACTATCTTTGCCAATGAGCTTGACTACTGGAAAGGCTCATGGGATGGCACCAAGTGGACTTCCACATCCGGCTATGACACCCAGTTCGCCCGTCTCTGGTCAGGCGGCAACGAGAAAGGTACCGTCACCGGTATTGAAAACGGTTCCAAGAACTTCTATCCCCAGTCCCGCTACCTCACTCACATGGCATACCTCCGTCTGAAGAACCTCACCATCGGATACACCCTTCCCCGTGCCCTCACACAGAAGGTCAACATTGAGAAAGTCCGTGTATACTTCAGCGGCGAAAACCTCCTCACCTTCGACCATGTCAACGGACCATTCGATCCTGAGACCGGCGGCCAGGGCGCTGTCAACAACGTTGGTGGCGACGGTTCCATCACCAATTCCGTATTCGGACGTATTGATCCGTTCTACAGCACCTATTCTTTCGGTATCCAGATTACCCTTTAAAACGAAAAGAACATGAAAAAATATATATCAGTTTTCGCTGTGGGTGCTCTTGCAATGCTCTCTGTGACCTCCTGTGACGGACTGCTCAACAAGGCCCCGCTGGATAGCTTCGCTGACAGTAACTACTGGACATCCGAAGCCAATGTGGAGGTATATGCCAACACATTCTTCAATAACTTTATCGGTTACGGCAATCAGGGCGGTTCGGGTTCATATTATTTTCCCACCCTCAATGACAACCAGTGTGGCGCCGGCTTTGTAGACTGGAATTACAACAATGTCCTCACGGTCAATACCGCCGCATGGAACGACCCCTATACTGAAATCCGTCGTGCCAACATCATGCTTGCCCGCCTTGAAGGCATGAATCTCAGCGAGACAGCCAAGGCTCACTGGACAGGCGTGGCTCGTCTCATGCGCGGTCTCCAGTATTACTGGCTCGTACGCACGTTCGGAGACGTTCCTCTTGTAGACCGTGAACTCTCCGTGTCTGACGAGGCTGTTTTCGGCCCCAGGACCGACCGCGATCTTGTCATGGACTTCGCCCTTGAAGACCTCAATTACGCCGTGTCCAACATCAAAGACGTAGCGACCAAGACCAGCTGGAGCCGTAACCTTGCGCAGGCTATCAAATCCGAGGTCTGCCTCTATGAGGGTACCTACAGCAAATACAGAGTGGCTGCTGATGGCCAGAAGGCTCCTGATGCCACTCGTGCCAACAAGTACCTGACTGAATCCAAGACAGCCTCTTCCGCCCTCATGGCGAAGTTCAATACTCTCAACGCATCATATCAGGCCAACTACAACTCGCTTGACCTCGCCGATAATCCGGAGATGATATTCTACAAGCACTACGTAAAGGATTTGTTCATGCACTCCCTTCCTGACTATACCTGCTCTTCTTCACAGCAGTACGGTATGACCAAGGATGCATTCAACGCATATCTCTTCACTGACGGCAAGCCCAAGGCCTCTACTACGCTTGACAACACGGACGTTCCTGCCACTCTTGCGGCTGACGGCATTCATCTAGACCTTACTCCGCTTCTTGCAGTCCGTGACCCTCGTCTCGCTGCTTCTGTAGATAAGGTCGTAATGCCTGTTTCCGCTGGATTCAAGGGCCGCCTCGGCCGTTCGGACGATGTGGAGATGACTTCCTCCACCGGATATGGCGTATTCAAGTTCGACTCTGCTGAGCTCGCTGACGGCTACCGCGTCGAGACTGGCAAAAACTACACTGACGCCCCTCTCTACTGGCTCTCTGTCATCTACCTCAACTATGCCGAAGCATGCGCAGAACTCGGAAGTTGCACCCAGACAGACCTTGACAACTCCGTCAATAAGCTTCGTGACCGTGTCCACATGCCTCACATGGTGGTCTCTCCCGCAGCTGACCCTGCCAACAATATGGGTGTAAGTGCGCTTATCTGGGAGATCCGCCGCGAGCGCCGCGTTGAGCTCATGTATGACGGCAACTTCCGCTTCTGGGATCTCATGAGATGGCATCAGCTCGACAAGCTCGATACTCATCTGTATCTTGATGTCAAACTGGGCGCCAACCTCTCCAATGCCGCCAGCCAGATCACCGACGAGGTGACAGTCGACGACGATGGCTATATCATTGCTTATCCCAACCACGATCGTATCTACGAAAGCAAGTACTACGCCTATCCTATCCCGACATCTCAGATCGCTATTAACAAAGCCCTCACCCAAAACGAAGGCTGGAAATAATACTTTATCTTTATCTTTGCAGCCCGGCGGAGTTCTCCGCCGGGCTTTTTAAATCTACCCGAAAGTGTAGTGCTTGGCAACATCATAACGGCTATCTTTATGCCGTAATAATTAATAACCAACACACACACTTTTCATGGATTCTAACACATTTTTTCCAAAATCACGTGCAGGCAGGGTTATAATGGCCCTTGTCATTGCAGCACTCTTTTCGAGCGCCCCGGGCAGTCATATATATGCTGCTATGGGATCCGCCGCTGAAGTCCAACAACAAATCAGGGCATCAGGCGTCGTGGTTGACATGCAAGGTCAGCCAATCCCTGGTGCGGGAGTCCTCCAGAAAGGCAGTTCCACCAACGGAGATGTCACAGCAACGGATGGTAGCTTCTCACTGACCGTTCCCGCCGGGGCGACACTGGTCGTGTCCTTCATGGGTTACGAGACGGTTGAGATCGCAGCAGACCAGAACATGCGCATCGTACTTCGTGACGATGCCAATTTTCTCCAGGAAACAGTTATTGTCGGATACGGCGCACAGAAGAAGGAAAACCTAACCGGAGCGGTAGCCTCCGTCAATGTCGATCAGGCCCTTTCCAGCCGCCCGATAGCAGATGTGGGCCGTGGTCTCCAAGGAACCACACCGGGTCTTAACGTGCGTATAGGCTCCAACGAGGTTGGCTCCGATCCAATCTTCCGCATCCGAGGTCAGGTTGGCTCAATTCAGGGCTCTTCAGCCCCGCTAATTCTCCTTGATAACGTCGAGATTCCCTCTATCAACCTTATCAACCCCGATGACATCGAGTCCATCTCCATTCTGAAAGATGCTGCTTCTGCATCCATCTATGGTGCCAAGGCGGCATTCGGTGTTATACTTATCAATACCAAGAAGGGTTCCAAGTCTGCAGACAAAGTCACGGTGAGTTACTCCGGCAACCTCTCCTTCCAGAATATGGCCAAGGACTACAAACTCGCTGATGTGGAGGCTCTGCACTATACCGTTGAGGCCGCCGAGAGGTTGGGCACTACAACCCCTGTTGGTGCTTTCTGGCTGATAGACCGTGCCGGCTACAATGCGGCGGTGGCGTGGAAAGAGAAGTATGGCGGCACCCTCTCAAAAGACGATCCCATGACGTATGGCCGTGACTGGTACGTGGATGGGAGCAACAGAAAGATAGGTATACGTACTTATGATCCATACTATTATCTGGTAAGGAAGAATGCCCCCACCAATAGCCACAACCTCACCGTCTCCGGTAACAAGGGCGGAACAGATTATAATATCTCGCTCGGCTATCTCAATCAGAACGGAATGCTTAAACCCACCAATGATGACTGGTACAAAAGATACAATGCCAACGTAAGGATATCCTCTCAGATAAACGACTGGCTAAATATCCACTCGGGTATCATGTTCACCCGCTCCACCAAGTCATGGCCCTTCGCGACCAGCAGTACGACAGCTGATATCTGGTATTATATTTTCCGCTGGGGCCCCACATACCCTCTCGTCTCCAAGGATGAATACGGCAACGACATACGCACTGCCGTATATGAACTCTCAACGTCCAACCAGGCAAAGATAAATACCACCTACTCCAATGTTAACGTAGGATTTACCATCACTCCTTTGAAAGATTGGAATATCAACCTGGACTACTCCTACGCCAACAACAATACCCAGGAACATAACCCGGGAATTCGCTATAAGGCTGGCAATACATGGGACAGTGCGGTGAATGTGCTGGATGGCAACGGACAGATATTCACCATAAACAATGAGTGGAACGGGTACAATGGCCTGGGTGAATCCATCACGGCCAAGATGCTCAGTGTACAGGACTACACATCTTCATTTGACTTTATATATCAGAACTCTTATACGTCCCAGCGCCATACATGGAACGCGACATCCACCTATGCTCTGAAGCTCATGGACGAGCACATGTTCAATTTCATGCTTGGGCTCAACATTGTTGGATATGATTATACCGGAGTTTGGGGACAGAAGATGACACTGATGGATATAAATAATCCCCAGTTCTCCCTTGCTACCGGTACCCAGACCGCTGGCGGAAGTCATAGCTGGAACTCAACTGCAGGATTCTTCGGTCGTGTAAACTACAATTTCCGGGAGAAATACCTCGTGGAAGCGAATCTCCGCTATGACGGATCATCCAAGTTCCCGAGCAAGCTCCAGTGGAGATGGTTTCCCTCCTTCTCCGCCGGATGGAGAGTTACCGAAGAGCCCTGGATGCAGGATGCCAGACACATATTGTCAGCTCTCAAGCTTCGCGGCTCCTGGGGAACTATCGGAGACCAGACCGTCCCCGGTTCCCTTTATGTCCCGACTATCGCTGCGCAGACTACATATTACATCCACAGCGGTATAATCGATGCGGCCTACGCCAGTCCCGGGCTCGTTGATGCCAACATCACATGGCAGGATATTGAGACGCTGGATTTTGGCGTGGACTTCTCATTGTTCCGCCAGGTGGATGTGACATTTGACTGGTATCGCAGGAATACGCGCAACATGATCGTCCCGATGGAGGGCCTCGGCTACGATATTGGAGCACCAGCCCCTCAGGGAAACTACGGCAATCTACGGACAGACGGCTGGGAATTGTCTGTAAGCTATGGCAAAACCTTCCGAAACGGCCTTAGTCTGTCTGCAACCGGCTCCATTTCCGATGCAAGCACGACGATTACCAAATATGGCAACAACGCAAAGACCATAACAGGCTGGTATGACGGCAAGAAATATGGCGAGATATGGGGATACAAAGTAGACCGTTTGTTCCAGAATGACGACTTCGCCCGCGATGCCGACGGGAACCTCATTAAAACAACGGACAAATATGGTAACATATACAAGTTCGCTGATGGCAAGGACTATGCGACACAAGGACGCATCACATCCGGCAACCTCATTTCCGGCCCGGGAGATGTGAAATTTGTCGATGTCAATGAGGACGGCGTTATTGATTATGGAAGCAATCTCATTGACGATCATGGCGACCGCGTTGTTATCGGCAACACTACGCCTCGGTATGAGTATAGCCTCAGACTGGATGCCGACTACAAGGGGTTCGATTTCTCGATCTTCTTACAGGGCATCGGCAAGCGTGACATGTGGGGTTCCTCCTCGTTGACCCTTGCGGGATTCAATTCCTCTGATGGTGCCATGGCTGCGACATTCGCGAATGATTTCTGGTACGAGACGCTGGATAAGAGCGGAAATGTCATAGATTCCAACTACGATGCCTTCTATCCTAGAGCGGCCAACTGTGGAGGTGAGAGCGTCTTTAATATGTCGGTCAGTGACAGGTACCTGTTGAATATGGCGTATTTCCGCATCAAGAATATTACAATGGGCTACTCTCTTCCTTCCGATATCCTGAGGAAGATGAATATGTCCAAGTGCCGTGTATATGTCTCTCTTGAGAACTTCTTTACATTCGATCACCTGAAAGGACTCCCCATCGACCCTGAAGAAATTGCCGGATACTCATATCTTAACTCCAGCAATTACAACTCCAGCCGCGCCGGCGTGGGCTCTCCAGCATTCAAGAGTGCGTCAGTGGGTCTTCAAATAACATTCTAAAAATGATACGGACATGAAAAATATACGATTCATACTGTTTGTCACTTTCCTGTCTTTCCTTGCCGGATGCAGTGATTTCCTGGACCGCCCCTCGAAGACCACGCTCGATGACAGCAACTATTGGTTCTCAGAGGAGACCGTCAGACTGTTTGTCAACGGTGCGTATGGCAACTATTTTAACGGTTATAGTGATAACTGGGGCTCAGTATACGCTCCGGGAGTATTCGGCGGGGAGATGAGCGACGACCGCACTACTACCGGATCACAGCCCAACATCCTACTGTCAGTCCCTGCTGATAACTGGTATAGAAACGAAAGCACCCCGTACAGAGGTGTGTGGCTTCAGCGACGGGGATCCGCTCCATGGATGTTCTCATACATCCGCAAATGGAATCTGCTCCTGAACCGCCTTGACACCATGAAAGAAAACGGTGTTCTGGAGGAAGAAGCATATAATCACTGGACCGGTGTAGCCCGTTTTCTCAGGGGATGGGAATACAGCCGGCTTGTGGAGAGCTTCGGCGATGTGCCATATTTCGACTATGAGATTGCGACCGACGATATGGACTCCCAGTTCAGGAACAGGGATCCCAGAACGACTGTGATGACGCATGTCATGGAAGATTTTGACTATGCCATGTCAAATGTCCGTACCAACGATGGCGTTGACTATATCAACCGTTATGTTGTCGGTACGGTAGCTTCACGTTGCCTGCTCTTTGAGGGCACGTGGTACATTTATCACAAGGATGACGAGGCGATGAAGACATGTTCGGACGTCGACGTCCTGGCTAAGAAATTACTTGAAAAGGCTCGCGACTATGCCCAGGTCGTCATGGACTCGGGCTTATATGGCTTTGACACGGATTTCCGCACGCTGTTCGGTACCTTGTTCGACAGGCCTTCCAGCTCTGAGATCATTCTTTACAGGGTTTATAACAAGTCCGTCAATAATGCCTCTCAACACTGCATAGCCTCCTACTCCAATGGCACAGAGTCCCAGTCATCATCAGGCAATCTCTCCACATTGAAGGCTTGGCTTTGCAATGACGGGAAACCCTATTCTAGCTCTTCCGTAGAGAATGCCCGGAGTTTCAGGCTGCAAGACATGGTCAAGACCCGCGATCCCCGCTTTGAGGCAACTTTCTGGGATGAACCGAAAGCCTCTTCCACCGGACTTTATTGCGAGAAATTCATAGACCGCATAGGCCCGACTTATTCCTACAACGGGGAGCCTCGCCCCACTGAATATGCATCATGTACCAATGAGAATGGTTTCCCTTGCGTCCGTTACGCCGAGACCGTGCTTAACTGGTTGGAGGCAAAGGCCGAGCTTGAAGATAAATTCGCCGGAGAGGCTGTTACTCAGGCTGATGTTGATGTTTCCATCAACGCTATCCGTAAAAGGCCGTTAGATGCTACAGCCAAGGCAAAAGGGGTATCTCAAACTGCGCCGCTCATTCTTTCGTCGATTCCTGAGGATCCTGAGAGGTTGTCTTCTGCGCAGCAGATGACGCTTGGGTACAAAACCACCGGATTCTGCTCTCCACTGATTTGGGAAATCCGTCGTGAGCGCCGTATGGAGTTCTTCCTCGAGCAGAGACGTGTCCTGGATATCCGCCGCTGGGGACAGCTTGAATTGATGCTCGGGGCCAATAATCCTGATCTTCTTATAGGAGGATATGTAGAACTCGATCTTGCTGCGACCATAAGTGAAAAGCAAGCCGCTGAATCCGGGCGCGAGCCTCAGACAACCAACCTCGAGAAAACGCCCGATGATGAGGGATACAACCTTCTCACCAGCGCAAATGTCGGCGTGGTCAGTGTGATCCCCGTGCTGGGCTTCAACAGGGACGGAACTCTCCGACTTGGAGAGCGGACCTTCTTTGACGGTTCGAACTATGAGCAGATGAGGGGCTTTCTTGTGCCTGTGAATATCTCCGACCGTGACGCACGGAATGTAGATGTCCGTAACTACCTTGAACCCATCTGCACCGACGTTCTCACCCAGTTCGCCGACAAGGGATATCCCATCTACCAGAACCCGGGTTGGGAATAGTGTGCTGCGATATGACATAAAAATGGCCCGCTGATTATCAGCGGACCATTTTTTCAGTGTATAAGGTCGTGATTGATGGCCGCGAAGACGGCTTCGGTGATGCTGCGGACGTTGAGTTTGGCGAAGAGAACGCGCTTTATGGATTTTATGGCATCTTCGGATTTATGCATCGCATCTGCTATTTCCTTCATTGTGTAGCCTTGTGATGAATACTGGAGGATGTCTTTTTCCATCTCGGTGAGAGTGAAGCCTTCGCGGCGGAACCATTCGTGTTTTTCGAGGGAGTAGAAGTAGAAGTCGTGGTCTCCCATTTCACGTATGATTGGCATTCCGGGCTTTTTGCGGGATGACACGGAGATGGTACAGAGCATGAGCCACAGTTTGCCGTCATTGGTAAATCTCAGCGGCGTGAACTTTTGCAGTACGAGGCGTTTGCGCCTGTCCTTCATCAGCGAGACATAATAGGATATTGTAATCTTTGGACGGACCTCCATGGGAAGGGAATACATGAGATCCATGGACTTGTTTATAATCTCCGCCAGCATGGGCTTCTCTTCTTCCGGGACGTTGTCGAAATACAGGTGTGAACCCTGCTCTTTGAACTCTTCGTGAGTCATTCCGCACAGGTACATGAAGTTGTCAGAGGCGTAAAGGATATTCCTCCTGCAATAGTCGATTATGAATACCGGATGATAGATTCCACGCGCAAAGGCCTGGGCGGTCTGAATGTACAGATCTATGTCCGAGTAGTCACAGTCATCGGGATTTGTCACGACGTATTTGGGGTTGATAAAATCGTTAAGTGTCATGGTTATGTGTGTTAAAGTCATGACAAATGTAACAAAGTCTTGAGATAAAAGCAAATAGCAACAGGGGGACCAGCCTTGCGGCCGGCCCCCCTGAGGGTTATAGTTAGTGTATAGTTGGTTTATCCCTGATCAGAATCCCACCATACGGGGATGGTCCATACATCGTCAGCATTGTTCCACTGATCCAGGGTGGTGTCCGCTCCGGGTACTTCCAGACCGATGGCCTTCAGGTTCTCGGAGTTGTAATTTAGCTCATGGCTGCACTGGCGCCAGCGGCGCAGGTGTTTCCCTTCGGGGATCGCCTTCAGGGCCGACGTGTTTACATAATAGTCGGCGGCTATGTGCCAGTTCAGGAACATGTCTTCGGAGAAGTCATAGCGGCGCATGTCATTCCATACTTCAATGGAGTGCATCAGGTGCAGACGCTTCTGGGTGAGGATGCGGGCCAGGGTGAGATCGGCGGCGGTGCCGATGCCGTTATTGATATAGTTGTCGATATCGGCCTGGTCCATTGGCTTGAATGAAGGGCAGTCGTTGAGAGTAATATCCTCGGCGACCCAGAGTTTCAGCTGCTCGTTCATGAGGGCGATGCTGGCCTTGACACCTTCTTTATAAGCGTTGAATGCGCCGGTCTGGTCGTGTTTCTTGAACAGGACTTCAGCCTTGATGAAGCAGGCTTCAGCATAGGTGCCCAGATAAGTGGGAGAAGATACTCGGGTGTAGAAAGAACCGGAGATGGCCTTGCCGCCACGGCGGAACAAAAGGTCCTTGTTGCCGTCATAGCCCTTGGAGCTGCTGGTCATTTCTACATACAGTGTATCTCCCTTTCTTGCCTCGGTTTGTGTGTCTATATACCAGGCGCCGTCATTATCCTTGTATGAACGGAGCGGACCGTTCTGCGAGAAGATGGGCTGTGACAGGTCTACACCCAGGCCGCGGTACCATACTCCATTTTCAGTCCACTTCGTGCCGGTGACGGGGTCGAGGGTAATGCCGTCGGTACGAGGACTGGTGGCCTCACGCCAGGGGAGCATATGGTCTGCGCGAGGGTCTTCGACACCGAGACCGTCGAAGTTGGTGAGATTGTCGTATAGCATCTTGGTAGCCAGGTAACCCCAGTTCATACCGCAGACGGAGTAGAGAGGAGAATAGTCTACCGGCTCGTCCCATCCCAGGTGGTCGTGTGTGGTGCTGTTGCCGTCAAGATGATGGATAACGGAGTTTTCACCTTCTCCGAAGCTGGCGTTCAGGGCAGCCAGGATGGCATCCTCGTCATATTTTCCGTCCAGATAGCTTCCCGCCTGCTTCTTGCTGAGTTTCAGTATCCAGCGGGCCTTGAGGAAGTTGGCGAATTTCTTCCACATTCCGACATCTCCGTTCATCCACCAGTCTCCGACAGCGAGACTTGCGGCAGCGGTACTCTGTTCCTTGTCGAAGAGTTTCAGGGCATCGTCAATATCGTTCAGGCAGCCAAGAAAGATGGTTTTGCCTGTGGCATATTTGGGGGCGGTGATGCTAGGGTCCGTACCAGCGGCCTCTTCGTAGGGCATTTCACCGTACAGGTCCGTCATCAGCATGAACCCATAGGCCTTGATGACGCGCGCAACGGCTGCGTAGTGCCAAGCCTCGGCCGCTTCGGCTTTCTCGATGAGTTGGGGAATGTTTACATAAGCACCTACGAACCACCACTGGTAAGAAGTGGTAACCCATGCGTTGGCAGGGAGCCAGAATGAAGAGTTGGCGTAGTTGCCGCGGCCGCTGCAGCCTGTCCAGTCTCCGGTGGTCTGGCCTGTACGCCAGTCGGCAAATTGGTGTGCGCTGTTGGTATAGAACTCTACGTTGCCCAGAAGGCCGTCGTAGGTTGATGTTTCAGCGGTAGGGTTCTCGGGGTCAACATTGACATCCAGCCAATTGGAGCAGGAAGAGAGCGTCACCCCCATAACGGCCAAACCGCAAAGAAGAATCTTATTAATGGTTTTCATAATTATAGTCATTTTTTTGAGGTTCAACACATTAGAAGGTGAGGTTCACACCGAAGGACATACCTGACATGGCTGGAACGCCGCAATAGTCGAAGCCTACGGAAGAAGAACCACCGACACCGGAACCGGCGGCGGCCACCTCGGGATCGCCTTCATAATTGGTGAAGAGAAGCAGGTTGTTGGCGGCTACGGTTACCGATGCGCGCTTGAGGAAGCCGACCTTTTCAAGTGCTTTCTTGGGCACGTCGTAGGTCACGGACAGGGTGCGCAGACGGAGCATGTTCACTGAAGTGATGTAGTTCGCCGTCTCGTAGTTGTAGTAATTGGTGTAGTAGTCCTGGATGATGTTCACGCCCAGTTTCTGTACGCCGTTGAAGGTGTATACCTTATCCGGCTCCCAGGTGTTGCTTACGGGATTACCGTTGGAATCAACGCCTTCTACTGTGAGGGGCTGGTTGCGGAAGTCGCCGGAGAATTTGCTTACACCGCTCGCAGTCATGGCGTACTTGGTGCCGTTGAACACGTCACCACCGACGCGGAATTCCCACAGCATGTTGAATGTGAGGCCCTTCCAACTAAGTGTGTTGTTGAAACCGCCCTGGAATTTTGCCTCGCGGTTACCTACTTCTACGTAGTCGCCTGTATGGGTGGGGAAGCCGTTCTTGTCCAGAACCACATTACCCTCATTGTCGCGAATCCACTTGTAACCGGCTATGCCCATGAAGCATCCGTCCTTTATGGTACCGGCCTTGGCAGTACCGTACTGTACATCCGTTACGTACATTGCGGTGAGTCCGGCAGGGAAGTTGGTCATCTTGCCGCGGTTGCCGGAAACATTGAGTGATGCGTCCCAGGTGAGGTCCTTTGTCATGACAGGTGTGCCGCTGATGGTGAGTTCCATACCCTTGTTGAGCACATTGCCGGCATTGATGGCGCAGAAGATGTATCCTGTAGCCTGTGAGGTTCGGGGGCTAAGGATCTGGTCGAAGGAGTCGTTGGTATAGTAGGCATAGTCCAGGTGCAGGCGGTTCTTCAGGAAACTCAGCTCAAGTCCGATTTCAGTGGAACGGGTGCGCTCGGGACGGAGGATCGGGTTGCCTTTGCTCCAATAGTTGCCGGCTGAATAGACACCGAAGTATTCTCCTGCTGGCCAGAGCTGGGTGCTGGTTACATAGGGGCTTGTGTCTTTACCGACCTCGGCCCAGGAAGCGCGAATCTTACCGAATGAGAGTATGTTTTCGTCAATGATTCCTGCATCGATCAGCGGCTGGGTGAATACGACGGCGCCGCTTACGGAAGGATAGAAATAACTGCGATTCTTGACGGGAAGGGTGGATGTCCAGTCGTTTCGTCCGGTGACTGTGAGGAAGACCGTGTTTTTCCAGTCGGCTCGGAATTCACCGAACACACCGATGAGGCGCTTCTGTGTGACAGCGTGACTGAACTGCTTGTTGGTGCTGATAGTGTTGGCATAAGACATGAACGGCGTGGCAAACATGTAAGCCATCTTGTAGTCCGAAATTGTTTTGGTATCGTCGGTAGAAGTACCGAGCATGAGGTTGAGGTTGAAATCACCGAACTGTTTGTTCATGTTGGAAATGAAGTTGGTGGAGAGGTAGGTGAAGTTTAAAGTATTGTCACTTATCATACCCTTCTGCCATACCTTCTTCATAACACCGCCGGGGTTGAACCGGTTGGAGTTGACTGTGGTGTACTGGTCGATACCCACGCGGGCCTGGATCCACCACCAGGGGGTGATGTCAGCTTTTATGCTGAAATTGCCGGTGAAACGGTCCGTGTTGTCGTACATCTTGTTGTTGTTGACGATCCAATAAGGGTTGTCCTGCTCGTCTTCCGGGTCAAGCCTGGTACCGAACAAGCGATAACGGGTGCCGTCGTCATTGAGGTACTTGCGCATATCGTCAGAAGGAGACCAGTTGTACACGGCATAAAGTGCTCCTGTACCTGATGAACCGTAAAGTGCGGCACCGGTAAGGGTGCGGTCTGTATGTGCCCTTGAGTATGCGGCGCTGGCTCCGAAGGTGAAGATACTGTACTTCTGTTCGCCGTTGAAACGGAATGCGTACTTCTGATAGCCGGTCTCGGGAACGATACCGGCCTGGTCATAGTAGGAACCGGACAGGTAGAAGTTGCTGTTCTTGGTACCACCGGCTATGCTCACAGTTCCGTCAAAGGTGCTGGAGTTGTTGAAGAAGTTGCTGATGTTGTCGTACCATGGTCCGTTGTAGGCGTCGCCCCATGAATTGTAGGAGAAGTCGTTGAACTCGGTGCCTGTGTAGTTTTTGTCGGCATCATAGGTATCCTGCATGTAACCGCGGCGGAACTGGTTCTGCACGGCTGGCAGGGAGGCTTTCTCCACCCAGTTATTGATATACTTTGCGCTTACGTTCACTTCCACCGTACCCTCTTTACCTTTTTTCGTGGTGATGAGGATCACACCGTTGGCGGCGCGGGATCCGTACAGGGCTGAAGCGGCGGGGCCTTTCAGGACGGTCATGCTCTCAATGTCTTCAGGGTTGATATCCATCACTCGGTTTGCGGTGGTGGTGGCTGATTTCATGGAACCGTCGAAAGCTGAATTTCCTACGACCTGTGAGGAGTTATCGTAAATAATGCCATCCACGATGAACAGCGGCTGATTGTCGCG